>CAXTVE010000052.1:4444-12785 GCA_964247485.1 uncultured Propionibacteriaceae bacterium | reverse complement strand
GTTACGAGGGCTGGGTGGAGGCCAAGCGGGCCGGCGCCATCGGCTACACCGTCCGGGTCGTGCCGCACCACCCGCTGCTGGCCACTCCCGCCGAGATGGGCCTGGCCACGGTCCCCGCCGCCCCCGCCGTCCCGTCGGACTTCACCCCGATGCGGTAGGACTTCCGCCTGCTGAGGGAGAAAACTCCACCAGTGGCGGGTCATCGCCCTTGAGGAACCAACTCAGGGTCGAGAAGCCGCCACTGGTGGAGTTTTCTCCGTCAGGGCCGCGTCGGGTAGTCCACGGTGGGCGGCACGACGGTCGGGGTGCCGTCGGCCGCGAAGGTGACCTCGCTCAGCCACAGGGCCCGGCCGGGGATGTCCTCGCCGACCTCGCCGGGCGTCCAGGCGTGGTAGGCCATCCACACCCGCCCGTTCACCGCGAACAGGGCGCAGTGCCCGGGGCCGACGGCCACGTCGTTGGTGACCAGCACCGGGTCGTCGGTCTTGGTGAAGGGCCCCAGCGGGTCGTCCGCCACGGCGTGGCCGACCGCGTACGCCTCCGAGGCGTAGGAGTTGGCCGAGTAGAACAGGTGGAAGCGGCCGCCCTCCTCCCAGACGAACGGCGCCTCGACCAGGTCGCCCTCCCAGGGGAGGTCCTGCTTGAACAGTCGCCGCGGCTTGCCCGCGAGCTTGCGGCCGGTCGCGTCGAGCGGGGCCACCGAGATGAAGGTGTCCACCCCGACCGCGTTGCCGTCGTTCTTGTAGTAGAGGTAGCGCGTGCCGTCCGCGGCGGTGAACGGGTGCGCATCGATCGTGCCGCCCTGGTCCTGCTCGCAGACCAGCGGTCGCTCGCTGTCGTCGGCGTACGGTCCCTCCGGCTCGGCGCCGGTGGCGACGGCGACGCACTGGATCTCCGGGTCGGGACCGATGGTCGTGTAGTAGAGGAGGAACCGGTCGCCCGCCTCCTCGACCTCCGGGGCCCAGACCTTGCCCGGGCTGGTCCACGTCGGCAGCTCCGGCAGCGCGTCCGGCCCCTGCTCCCAGCTGGTCAGGTCGGCGCTCCGCAGGGTCTGGGCGTTGCTGCCGTTGCCGTTGGTGGCGACCGCCCAGTACCCGCCGTCCGGGTCGGCGACGATCATCGGGTCGGGGAAGTTGCCGGCGTAGACCGGGTTGGTGAAGCCGGTCGGGACCGGCGGCGCCGGATCCGCGGCGGGTGGGGCGCCGGAGCACCCGGCCAGGGCGAGTGCCGCCGCGGCCAGCAGGGCGCGGTATCGCGGGCGATCGGGCACGTGTACTCCTTCGTTCTCGTGGGTCGGGCTCCCAGTCTGACTGCGCGCCGCGGGGCCGACCCGGCAGGATGGCTCGTGCGATGACCAGTGACGATCTCCTCGACCATGCCGCTTCGCCGACCTTGACTGCGCTGCAGAGTGGATACCCCCGTCCGCAGCTCGTACGCGGCGCCTGGCTGGACCTCAGCGGCCGGTGGGAGTTCCGCTACGACGACGCCGATGACGGGATCGACCGATCCTGGGCCGTGCGGCACGACTTCGACCGCGAGATCGTCGTGCCGTTCCCTCCCGAGTCGCCGGCCTCCGGCGTCGGGGACCCGGGCTTCCACCCGGTCGTGTGGTACCGGCGGCGGATCACCGCGGCCGATCTGGTGCGCGCCGGTCGCGGGGCCCAGGGCGATCGCGTCCTGGTGCACTTCGGGGCCGTCGACTACCGCGCCGACGTGTGGCTCGACGGTCAGCACCTCGGGGCTCACGAGGGCGGCCACACGCCGTTCTCGTTCGACCTCACCCCCTACGTCAGCGGGCCGGCCGACTCCTGGTCCCTGACGGTGCGGGCCGAGGACGACCCGCACGATGCGGCGCAGCCGCGCGGCAAGCAGGACTGGGAGCTCGAGCCGCGCGGCATCTGGTACCACCGGACGACCGGGATCTGGCAGCCGGTCTGGCTGGAGGCGGTCCCGGCCGGCCACGTGCGCGACCTGGCCTGGTCCTGCGACCTGACCGTCGGCACCGCGACCCTCGACCTCGAGCTGGCCGGGCGGCCGGCCGGACCGGTGCAGGTGCGGGTGCAGCTCTCCGCCGGCGTCGAGTCGCTCGCTGACGTCTCGGTGCGGCAGGACGACCCGCGGAGTCGCATCGTCCTGCCACTGCGCGGCCTGCAGAACGGCATGGCCGCCCGGGGGCTGTACTGGTCGCCGGAGCAGCCGCGGCTGGTCGAGGCGGTCGTGACCGCCACCGCGGCCGACGGGGCGGTCGACCAGGTCTGGTCCTACCTGGGCCTGCGCAGCGTCGGCTGGGCCGCGGGCCAGCTGCTGCTCAATGACCGGCCCTGCTACACCCGCGCTGTGCTGGCCCAGGGCTACTGGCCGGAGTCACACCTGGCGGCCCCGAGCGCGGACGCGCTGCGGGCCGAGGTGCAGCTGATCGCCGACCTCGGCTTCAACGCCGCCCGGGTCCACCAGAAGGCGGAGGACCCCCGGTTCCTCGCCTGGGCCGACCGGCTCGGGGTGCTGGTCTGGGGCGAGGCCCCCGCCGCGTACGAGTTCTCGGCGACCGCGGTCGAGCGCACCACCCGGGAATGGCTCGACCTGGTCCGCCGGGACCGTTCCCACCCCAGCATCGTGACCTGGGTGCCGCTCAACGAGAGCTGGGGGGTGACCCACATCGCCTCCGACCCCGCCCCGCTCGCCTTCGCGCAGGCCCTGCGGCACCTGACCCGGGCTCTCGACGCCACCCGACCGGTGATCAGCAACGACGGCTGGGAGCACGCGGGCTCGGACCTGTGGACCGTGCACGACTACGGCACCAGCGGCGAGCGGCTCGCCGTGAACTACACCGACCCGGCGGCCGTCGCGGCCCTGATGGCCGGGATCGGCCCGCTGGGTCGGCGCATGCACCTGCTGGACGGGACCTACGACGGGCAGCCGGTCATCGTGTCGGAGTTCGGAGGCGTCAGCCACGCCCCGACCTTCGACCTCGAGAAGTCCTGGGGTTACGTCACCGCCACCGACCTGGCGGACTACGAGTCGCTGCTCCGTGAGCTGTTCGCCGCACTGCAGTCCAGTCCCGTGCTCGCCGGTTTCTGCTACACGCAGCTGACCGACACGTTGCAGGAGACCAACGGTCTGGCCGGCCCCGACCGGCGGCCCAAGCTCCCGGTGGAGCGGATCCGCGCGATCGTCCAGGGCCGGGTCACCCGGTGACGTGGGCGACGATCGCCTCCAGGCCGGGGGCGGCCGCCCGCTCGAAGAGCGGGACGGACAAGAAGCCGTGGATCGCCTCGGGATAGACCTCGGTGCGCACCGGCACCCCGGCGGCCTCCAGCACGGCGGCATAGCGGATGGCGTCGTCGCGTAGCGGGTCCTCGCCGGCCGCCAGCACCAGGGTCGGCGGCAGGTCGGTGTGGTCTGCGGCGAAGATCGGGCTGACCCGCGGGTCGTCGGCCGGGATGCTGGTGCCCAGCCCCTGCGGGAGGTAGAGCCGGCCGTACCAGTCCAGGGTCGCCCGCCGCAGCATGGGCGCGTCGGGGTTCTCGTCCACCGAGGCCGAGGACAGCGTCAGGTCGGTCGCCGGGTAGGCCAGGACCTGACCGACCAACCGCGGCCAGGCCGGGTCCTCCCGGCTCACGTCGCGGCTGGCCAGGGCGACCAGCGCGGCCAGGTTGCCGCCGGCGCTCTCGCCGAGCAGGGTCACCCGGTTCGGGTCGCCGCGGAGCAGGCCGGCGTGCTCCACCAGCCAGCGGGTCGCGGTCCAGGCGTCGGTGAAGGGGACCGGCGCGGGGAACTCCGGGGCCAGCCGGTAGCCGACCGACACCACCGTTACCTGCGCCCGCGCTGCCAGCTGGCCGCACAGCCAGTCCGCCGCGGTCAAGGTGCCGAGGACGAACCCGCCGCCGTGGAAGTTGACGACCAGCGGCAGGGTGTCGTCGCCGGCCGACCGCGGCCGGTAGATCCGGGCCGGCAGCAGGGTGTCGGTGCTCGGCAGCGTGATGTCGCGCAGCGTGACCCCGGCCCCGACGGGACCGAGCAGCAGCCGGGCCACGCCCCGCGGCAGCTCACGCCGGACGCCCGCGAGGTAACGGGCCGAGGGCTGCTCGGGACGCGGCAGCCGCCGCAGCACCTCCACCATCAGCCGGGTGCGTCGGTTCATGGCCGTGTCAGTCCACCTGCAGGATCACGACCGTACGCCCCGGCAGCTGCAGCGAGGAACCCGCGGCGATCTTGTCGCTCGGCAGCTCACCGTGCCGGCCGGTGTGGATCAGCACGGTGTAGGTGGTGGCCCAGGGCCCGTCCGGCAGGTCGACCTGGATCGGCTCGGCCCCGCCGTGGAACCAGATCAGGTACGCCTCGTCGGCGGTCCGCCCGGGGTCGTCGCCGGCCACGTACATCCCGAGGGTCTTGCGGGTGCCGTCGTCCCACTCCTCGCGCGACATCTCGGTCCGCCGGCCGCCGAACCACGCCAGGTTGCGGCGCCCGGTCGGCTTCCCGGCGGCGTCCAGCAGGAACTCCCCGTGCCGGAACTCCGAGCGCCGCAGCACCGGGTGCTCGGCCCGCAGCTGCAGCAGCCGGCGGGTGGTCTCGCCCAGGTCGGACCAGGCGGGCGCGGTGTCCCAGTGCACCCAGGAGGTGGGGGAGTCCTGGCAGTAGGCGTTGTTGTTGCCGGCCTGGGTGCGGCCGAGCTCGTCGCCCGCGGTGATCATCGGCACCCCGGTGGCCAGCAGCAGGGTCGCCATCAGGTTCTGCGCCTGGCGGTGCCGCAGCGCGGTCACCCCGTGGTCGTCGGTCTCACCCTCGACGCCACAGTTCCAGGACCGGTTGTCGTCGGTGCCGTCGCGGTTGCCCTCGCCGTTCGCCCCGTTGTGCTTGACGTCGTAGGTGACCAGGTCCCGCAGGGTGAAGCCGTCGTGCGCGGTCACGAAGTTGAGGCTCGCCCAGGTCCGCCGGCCGGCCCGGTCGTAGATGTCCGGCGACCCGGTCAGTCGCAGGGCCAGCTCGGCGACGCCGTGGGTGTTGCCGCGCCAGAAGTCCCGGACGAAGTTGCGGAAGCGGTCGTTCCACTCGCTCCAGCCGGGCCCGAAGGCGCCGACCTGGTAGCCGTAGGGGCCGAGGTCCCAGGGCTCGGCGATCAGCTTGACCTTGCTCAGCACCGGGTCGTTGCGCAGCGCCCGCTTGAACGGGTGGTTCTGGTCGACGTGGTGGCGCTCGTCGCGCAGCAGGGTGCTGACCAGGTCGAAGCGGAAGCCGTCCACGCCCATCTCGGTGACCCAGTAGCGCAGCGAGTCCAGCACCAGCCGCAGCACGCCGGGCTCTGAGGTGTCCACCGAGTTGCCGCAGCCGGTGACGTCGTAGTCGTTGTGCCGATCGTCGGTCAGCCGGTAGTAGCCGAGGTGGTCCAGCCCGCGGAACGCCAGCGTCGGGCCCTCGTGCCCACCCTCGCCGGTGTGGTTGTAGACCACGTCCAGGATGACCTCGATGCCCGCCGCGTGCAGGGCCGAGACCATCTCCTTGAACTCGCGGACCTGCTGGCCGAGGGTGCCGACCGACCCGTAGGCGGCGTGCGGGGCGAAGAAGCCCAGGGTGTTGTAGCCCCAGTAGTTGGACAGGCCGCGGCCGACCACGAAGGGCTCGGACACGTGCTGGTGCACCGGCAGCAGCTCGACGGCGGTCACCCCGAGGTCGACCAGGTGCTCGACCACCGCCGGGTAGGCCAGCCCCGCGTACGTCCCCCGCAGGTGCTCCGGCACCTGCGGGTGCAGCCGGGTGAAGCCCTTCACGTGCAGCTCGTAGATGACGCTGTCGGCCAGCGGCCGGGGCCGGGCCACCGGGGCCGGTGGCGGGAGCTCGCCGACCACCACGCTCAACGGCACGGCGGCCAGCGAGTCGCGGGGGTCGGGGATGTAGTCCGACTCCGGCGGGTGGTCCAGGATCGGGCCGGAGTAGTCGACGCCGCCGGTGATCGCGCGGGCGTACGGGTCGAGCAGCAGCTTGGCCGGGTTGAAGCGGGCGCCCGCCGCCGGGTTCCACTCGCCGTGCACCCGGTAGCCGTACCGCTGCTCCGCGACGACCCCGGGCACGTGCACGCTCCACACCCCGTCGTCGCCGAGCTGCAGGTCGTGGTTCGTCTGTGCCCGGTCTTCGTCCACCAGGACCAGCTCGACGCGGGTCGCGCGCGGCGCCCACAGGCCGAAGAGGGCACCGCCGTCACGGACGTGCGCCCCGAGCCGGGAGGTGTCGGCAGGGACCGGCAGCGCCCGGCTGGTCGTCATCGTTGAGCTCTCCGTGCTTCGTCGAGGGGGGCGTTCGGCCCCCCGGGCGAGTGGAGTGTCCATTGTGCCGGTAGCGCGGGTGCGGTCCTGCGCCGCGACCACTAAGTTACTGGTGAGTAATATGGGAGCATCTCGAGACGGAGGTGGGAGATGAAGATCGTCGTCCTGGTCAAGTACGTGCCCGACGCCACCGGTGAGCGCAGCTTCGCCGCCGACGGCACGGTCGACCGGGCAGCGGCCGACGGCCTGCTGTCCGAGCTCGACGAGTATGCCGTGGAGCAGGCCCTGCAGCTGGCCGAGGCCGGCGACGACGTCGAGGTCGTGGCCATGACCCTCGGCCCGGACGACGCCGCGGCGGCGATCAAGCGGGCGCTGCAGATGGGCGCGAGCGCCGGCATCCACCTCAACGACGTGGCCGTGCACGGCTCCGACGCGCTGGGCACCAGCACCGTGCTGGCGGCCGCCATCCGCCGGGCCGCCCCGGACCTGGTGGTCTGCGGGATGGCCAGCACCGACGGGAGCATGGGCGTGGTGCCGGCCATGGTGGCCGAGCGACTCGGCTGGCCCGCCGCGACGCTGGCCGCGGAGCTGTCGGTGGCCGACGGGGTGGTCACCATCCGCCGCGACGGCGACACCGCCCGGCTGACGGTCGAGGCCCCGCTGCCCGCCGTGGTCAGCGTCACCGACCAGACCGGCGAGGCCCGCTACCCCTCGATGAAGGGGATCCTGGCCGCCAAGAAGAAGCCGGTCGAGACCTGGACGCTGGCCGATCTGGGTGTCGACCCGGCCGAGGTGGGGCTGACCGCGGCCTGGACCAAGGTGTTGACGGCCGATCCGCGGCCGCCCAAGGAGGCGGGCCGGGTGGTGCCTGACGAGGACGGCGCCGGCTCGTCCGCGCTGGTCGAGTTCTTGGCCGCCGGCAAGTACATCTGACGTTCGTCCACTGAGCAGGTAGGGAGATCCGTATGGCTGAGGTGCTGGTCGTCGCCGAGCTGGTCGAGGGCACCGTGTCCAAGCCCACCCTGGAGCTGGTGACCCTGGCTCGCCGGCTGGGCGACCCGGTGGTGGTGGTGCTCGGCGAGGGCGCCGAGGCCGTGGCCGCGCAGGTGGGGGAGTACGGCGCGGGCCGGGTGCTGTCGGTGACGGACCCGGCACTGGAGGAGTTCCTGGTGGCGCCCAAGGCCGAGGCGCTGGCCCAGGTCGCCGGCGCCGTCGGTCCGGTGGCGGTGCTGATCGGCTCGGGCGCCGAGGCCAAGGAGGTCGCCGGCCGGCTGGCCATCAAGCTCGGCTCCGGCCTGATCACCGACGCCACCGACCTCGCCGCAGACGGCACCACCGCGCAGACGGTGTTCGCCGGCAACTACACGGTGCACGCCTCGGTCACCCGGGGAGCCCCCGTGATCACGGTCAAGCCGAACGCGGTCGCTCCCGAGCCGGCCCCGCGGACGGCTGCGGTGGAGACGGTGGCGGTCACGATCTCCGACAGCGCCAGGTCCGCCCGGATCACCGCGCGCGAGCCCAAGCAGGCCAGCGGCCGGCCGGGGCTGACGGAGGCCGCCGTGGTGGTCTCCGGCGGGCGGGGCACCGGCGGGGACTTCAGCGAGGTCGAGGCGCTGGCCGACGCCCTGCACGGCGCCGTCGGGGCGTCGCGGGCCGCGGTCGACTCCGGCTGGTACCCCCACGCGTACCAGGTCGGGCAGACCGGAAAGACGGTGTCCCCGCAGCTCTACGTCGCCGCCGGCATCTCCGGCGCCATCCAGCACCGGGCCGGGATGCAGACCTCGAAGGCCGTGGTGGCGGTCAACAAGGACGCGGACGCGCCGATCTTCGCCCTCGCCGACCTCGGCGTGGTCGGCGACCTGCACCAGGTCCTGGTCGACGTCGTCGCAGCGATCCGTCAGCGCGGCTGACGCCGCCACCGAGCACAGGTTGCTGCTGCTCAGCACAGGTTGCAACCTGTGCTGTGTGGCCGAAACCTATGCCGGCATAGGTTTCCGCGATCTGTCAGCGCGGCTGACGCCTCCACCGAGCACAGGCTGCTGTCGCTCCGCA
Source organism: uncultured Propionibacteriaceae bacterium (assembly GCA_964247485.1). Lineage (GTDB taxonomy): Bacteria > Actinomycetota > Actinomycetes > Propionibacteriales > Propionibacteriaceae > Microlunatus. Next base: position 4,476 of record CAXTVE010000052.1, on the reverse strand, counting down.
CAGGTTGCAACCTGTGCTGTATGGCCGCAACC
>CAXTVE010000052.1:0-4434 GCA_964247485.1 uncultured Propionibacteriaceae bacterium | reverse complement strand
GTGGTCGAGGAGGCCCGCGAGGCGATCGCCGCGCACGTCGGGGCCCGGCCCGGTGAGCTGATCTTCACCTCCGGCGGCACCGAGTCCGACAACCTGGCGGTCAAGGGCGGCTACTGGGCCCAGGCCGCCCGGGGTCGCACCGGGGTGGTCACCTCCGCAGTCGAGCACCACGCCGTGCTGGACGCGGTGGGCTGGCTGGGGGAGTCCGCCGGGGCGGACGTGCACCTGCTGCCCGTCGACGGGACCGGCCGGATCCGCGAGGCCGATGTGGCGGCGGCCGTCGGCCGCGACACCGCGGTGCTGAGCGTGATGTGGGGCAACAACGAGGTCGGCACCCTGCAGCCGGTGACCGTAGTTGCCGGCGTCGCGGCCGAGCACGGCGCCCTGTCCCACAGCGATGCCGTCCAGGCGGTCGGGCACGTGCCGGTCGACTTCGCCGCGAGCGGGCTGGACCTGCTGACCTTCACCGGCCACAAGCTCGGCGGCCCGTACGGGGTGGGCGCGCTGCTCGCCCGGCGCGAGGTGGGGCTGACGGCGGTCGAGCACGGCGGCGGCCAGGAGCGGGACGTCCGCTCCGGCACCCTGAACGTCGCCGCGGTGGCCGGCTTCGCCGCGGCCGTGGACGTGGCCGTCGGCGAGCTGCGGCGGGAGCAGCTGCGGACACGGGCCGTCCGGGAGCGACTGGCCGCCATCATCACCGGACAGGTCCCGGACGCGCGGGTCCTCGGCCCCGCCGGCGCCGCCGACCGGCTCCCCGGGATCCTGAGCGTCGCCTTTCCCGGCTGCTCGGCCGAGTCGATGCTGATGCTGCTGGACGCCGAGGGGATCGACTGCGCGACCGGCTCGGCCTGCTCCGCCGGCGTGGCCCAGGCCAGCCATGTCCTGCTGGCTATGGGGCTGGACGAGCCCGCCGCCCGCTCGGTGCTCCGCTTCTCGGTCACCGGGCGGACCACGCCCCACGAGCTCCAGACCCTGGGCGCGGCGCTGCCGGTGGCCGTCGACCGGGCCCGGGCGGCCGCCGCGTACGCGTAGCCTTGGGTGCTGTGAAGGTGCTCGCGGCCATGTCCGGCGGTGTCGACTCTGCGGTCGCCGCCGCGCGGGCCGTCGACGCCGGCCACGACGTCACCGGCGTGCACCTGGCGCTGGCCAAGAACCCCCAGTCGTTCCGCACCGGCGCCCGCGGCTGCTGCTCCAAGGAGGACGCCCACGACGCCCGCCGGGCGGCCGACGTGCTCGGCATCCCGTTCTACGTCTGGGACCTGTCCGACCGGTTCGCCGCGGACGTGGTCGAGCCGTTCGTGGCCGAGTACGCGGCCGGCCGGACCCCGAACCCCTGCCTGCGCTGCAACGAGACGATCAAGTTCGCCGCGGTGCTCGACCGGGCGCGAGCACTGGGTTTCGACGCGGTCTGCACGGGCCACTACGCCCGCCTGGTGACCACGGCCGACGGGACCGAGCTGCACCGGGCGGTCGACGAGGACAAGGACCAGTCCTACGTGCTCGGGGTGCTGACCCAGCAGCAGCTGCAACACGCGCTGTTCCCGCTGGGCGGGACCGCCAAGCCGGGCGTCCGGGCGGAGGCGGAGCACCGGGGCCTGGCCGTGGCCGACAAGCCGGACAGCCACGACATCTGCTTCATCGCCGACGGTGACACGGCCGGCTTCCTGACCCGCCGGCTGGGGTCCAGGCCGGGCACGATCCTGGACCAGGCCGGCCAGCGGGTCGGTACCCACGGGGGCACCCACACGCTCACCGTGGGCCAGCGCCGCGGACTGCGCCTGGGCACCCCGGCCGATGACGGGCAGCCGCGCTACGTGCTGGACATCGCCCCGGTGACCAACACCGTCACCGTCGGACCCCGGGAGGCTCTGGCCGTGTCGACCATCTCGGCGATCCGGCCCACCTGGACCGCCCGGCCACCGGTCGGGTGGTGGTCGGGCCACGCGCAGCTCCGCGCCCACGGCCGTGCGCTGCCGGCGACCGCGTACGCCGGGAACGACGGCCTGGAGGTCCGCCTGGGCAGCCCGGCCACCGGCGTCGCCCCGGGCCAGGCCGTGGTCCTCTACACCGACTCCCGGGTGGTCGGCAGCGCCACCATCGCGGCGACGGCCGGATGAGTGATCTGGTACCGGTCCGGGCGACCGGGATCGGCTCCTGGCCCGGCACCGACGCGGACGAGGCGATCAAGATCGCCTTCGCCGAGTGCCCCGACCTGCCCTACCTCCCCGAGCTGCCGGCCCGCGGTCCGTACGCCGGCCTGGTCGGCCGGGGCACGGCGCTGCTCGCCGGGCTGGCGGTGGACCTGCAGCCGGCCGGCTGGCGGCTCGCCGACGCCTCGAGCCGGGAGCACCGGCTGGCGATCTCGACGCTGCGCTCCGATCTCGACCGGCTGGAGGAGCACGCCCAGGGCTACGCCGGTCCGATCAAGTACGCCGTGGCGGGGCCCTGGACGCTGGCAGCCAGCCTGGAGCGGCCGCGGGGCGACCGGAGGCGGGCCGACCGCGGCGCGCGCCGTGAGCTGAGCCAGTCGCTCGCCGAGGGCGTGGCCGAGCTGGTCGCCGAGATGCGGCGCCGGCTGCCCGACACCGAGCCGGTGGTCCAGTTCGACGAACCGCTGTTGCCCGCGGTGCTCGCCGGCGGTATCGCGACCGCCAGCCGGCTGTCCCGCCTCCGCGCGGTCGAGCCACCCGAGGTCAGCGACACGTTCAGCTATCTGGGCGAGCGGCTGACCGGCACCTCGGTCCTGGTGCACTGCTGCGCCGCGGACCCGCCGGTGGCGCTGCTGCACGGCGCCGGAGTCTCGGGCGTGCTGGTGGACCTCGACCAGCTGGACCGGGCCGCCTGGGACGGGGTCGGCGCCGGTCTGGAACAGGGCCTGCAGGTCGGGCTGGGCGCCCTTCCGACCTCGTCGTCGCGGACCCCGGACGAGGTCGCCCGGCGGGCGCTGCGGGCGGTCGAGGACCTCGGCCTCGACCCGGACCGGAGCGGGCAGCTGCTGCTCACCCCGGCCTGCGGCCTGGCCGGAGTGGCCGGTGCCGACGCCGTCCGCGCGCTGCGCACGGTCCGGACCGCCGCCGACATCCTCACCGATCAGTTGGCGTCCTGAGCCAGGAGTCCCCGGTCGGGCACAATGTCCCTGTGCAGATCAAGCAGCTCCGCATCCTGTCGACCCTGTTGATCGGTTTCGCCGTCGGTCAGGCGGGTCTGGGCTCGGGCTACCTGGACGGCGAGGCCAACGCCCTGCTGATCGCCCACGCCACCAACGCGTTCGCCGTACTCGTGCTCACGCTGCTGTCGGCGGTGTTCGGCTTCAACTACCGCCGCTCCGGCGGGCCCGGCTGGGCCTTCTTCCTGCCGCTCGCCCTGCTCATCATGTCCCTCGTGCAGATCACCCTCGGCTTCGCCGAGATCCGCGGCTTCCACGTGTTCTGGGGCGTGCTCTACCTGTGCCTGGCCACCGCGTACTGCTCCTACACCTGGCGGCACAAGCCGTCCGACACCGCGCGCTCGACAACCTCCGCCACCGCCACCCGCTGAGACGGCCGCATCCGAAAGGAGGTGTGGCCTGGAACACAGGGCATCTACTTCCTAGGCACAGGAGATGCCAATGCGATGGAAACTGGCCGCCTCACTCGGGGCGGCAGCCATGGTCTGGGCGGGTCTGACCGCACCGGCGTACGCCGCGGACGGGGTGAAGCTCTCGGTTCTGCACGGTGTCCCGGGGCTGACCGTCGACGTCTACGTCAACGGCGAGCGCACCCTCGACGACTTCAAGCCCGGAACGCTGGCCGGACCGCTGGATCTGGCCGCCGGTAGCTACGAGGTGGCGATCACCGCCGCGGACGCCGAGGACGACTCGGACCCGGCGATCGGCCCCGTGGACCTCGACCTGAAGGCGGGCGGCAACTACACGGCCGTGGCCCATCTCGACGAGGGCGGCGACCCGACCGCGACCCTGTTCACCAACGACACCTCCAAGACCGACGCCGGACAGGGCCGACTGACCGTCCGGCACACCGCCGCCGCGCCGGCTGTGGACATCCTCGCCGGCGGCGACGCCGTGGTCAGCGACCTGACCAACCCGGACGAGAAGGTGCTCAACCTGGACGCCGGCACCATCGAGGCGTCCGTCGCCGCGGCCGGGACGACCGACCCGGTGATCGGACCGGCCGACGTCACCGTCAAGGAGGGCGTGAACACCATCGTGTACGCCTGGGGCAGCCTGGAGGACGACAACCTCAAGCTCGCGGTGCAGACCATCTCCGGCCTGCACTCCCCGCCGCACGGCGTGAACGCCGGCGAAGCGGGCCTGGCGGACCAGAACGGGACCGGCTACCTGCTGCTGGCCCTGCTGCTCGCCGGCACCGCGGTGCTGGCCGGGCGGATGGTGCAACCGAAGGCGGCGACCCGTCGCTAGTCACCACTCGGTGGGAC
>CAXTVE010000051.1:4654-12815 GCA_964247485.1 uncultured Propionibacteriaceae bacterium | reverse complement strand
GGCGTGGCGGGACCGCGTACGCCGGCACGTCGAGCCGCCGACCGGGCTGCTGCCGCACCGGGTGGACGCGACCGCGCGGACGCTGGAGGGCCCCCGCGGGTCGTCCCAGTCGGTCATCCAGGTGTACTGGGCGCACCTCGGCCGCTGGCTGGACGGCGAACCGGACCTGGCGACCTGGGCCGCCTACCGGCACACGTTCCTGATCCGCCGGGCCGGCCTGGTCGGGATCCGCGAGTACCCCGTGGGCAGCGCCGGGGCCGGCGACGTGGACTCCGGGCCCCTGCTGCTCGGCGTCAGTGCCAGCGCGAGCGCGGTGACCCTGGCCGCGGCCCGCACGGTCGGCGACACCGAGCTGGCCGACGATCTCGACCGGGAGGCGGAGCTGCTGGGGCTGCCGGTGCGCTGGGGGGACGAGCGCCGCTACGCCCTCGGCCTGCTGCCGGTCGGCGACGCGTTCCTGGCCTGGGCGCGGACCCGGCCGCCAGGATCGCCGATCGAGGGCGACTGGCCGCGGCCGCGGCCCTGGTGGCCGGCGTACGGCTCGCTCGGCCTGCTCCCGGTCGCCGCGCTGCTGGTCGTCGGTCTGCGGAGACGTGGGAGGTGACCTGTCACACTGGCGCGGTGCGCGATGTGGTGGTCCTGGGCAGCACCGGCTCGGTCGGCACGCAGGCGCTGCAGGTCATCGCCGGGCAGCCCGACCGGTTCCGGGTCGTCGCCCTGGCGGCCGGCGGCAGCGACATCCCGTTGCTGGCCCGGCAGGCGCTCGATACCGGAGCCGGGCTGGTCGCCCTCAGCCGCAGCACGGTCGTGCAGGACCTGCAGCTGGCCCTGTACGCCGAGGCCAGTCGGCGCGGCTGGTCCAGCGGGGAGTTCCGGCTGCCCCGGATCGTGTCCGGCCCGGACGCCGCGCGCGAGGCGGCCACCGCCCCGGCCGACGTGGTGCTCAACGGGATCACGGGTGCGGCCGGGCTGACCGCGACCCTGGCGGCCCTGGCCGAGGGCCGGGTGCTGGCCCTGGCCAACAAGGAGTCGCTGGTCATCGGCGGGCCGCTGGTCACCTCGGCGGCCGCCCCGGGCCAGATCGTGGCCGTCGACTCCGAGCACTCGGCGCTCGCCCAGTGCCTGCGCGGCGGCCGCACCGAGGAGGTCGACCGGCTGGTGCTGACCGCCAGCGGCGGTCCGTTCCGCGGCCGGACCCGGGAGCAGATGCGCGACGCCTCGCCCGCCGAGGCCCTGGCCCACCCCACCTGGGCGATGGGCCGGGTCATCACCACCAACTCCGCGACGCTGGTCAACAAGGGTCTGGAGCTGCTCGAGGCCCACCTGCTCTACGGCGTGGACCTGGACCGGGTCGACGTGGTGGTGCACCCGCAGTCGATCGTGCACTCGATGGTGCAGTTCGTGGACGGCTCGACGCTGGCCCAGTGCTCGCCGCCGGACATGCGGCTGCCGATCGCCCTCGCGCTCAGCTGGCCCGACCGGCTGCCCGGGGTGGCCGCGGCCTGCGACTGGTCGACCGCGGCGAGCTGGACCTTCGAGCCGCTGGACGACGACGCCTTCCCGGCGGTGGAGCTGGCCCGCCGGGCCGGGCGGCTCGGCGGCAGCGCTCCGGCGGTCTACAACGCGGCCAACGAGGAGGGCGTCGAGGCCTTCCACGCCGGCGAGATCGGCTTCCTCGACATCGTGGACACCGTCGCGCGGGTGCTGGACGAGCACGTCGGGACTCCGGGCCCCTCGACGAGCGCGGGGCGCACCCAGGCCGACGTAGGCTCGAGACTGGTGGCGAGCGACGACCTCACGGTGGAGTCGGTGCTGGCCGCTGATGCCTGGGCCCGGACGCGGGCCCGCGAGCTGGCCTCGACGCAGGAGCGCCTGCACTAGTTGTCGTCAAGCGAGGGGGACGACCCCCTCGAACCCCCGCAGGGCCTGGCCCTGCCGCAGCGAGAAAGCGGACAGGCCCTTGGACACCTTGATCTACCTGGGTGGGGCGCTCGTCTTCTTCGCCCTGGTGATGGCGTCGATCGCGCTGCACGAGGTCGGTCACCTGGTGCCCGGCAAGCTGTTCGGCGTCAAGACCACCCAGTACTTCGTCGGCTTCGGCCGCACCCTGTGGTCGCGGCGCCGGGGCGAGACCGAGTACGGGTTCAAGGCCATCCCGCTGGGCGGCTACGTCCGCTTCATCGGCATGTACCCGCCCGGCCGGAACCGGCCCGGCCAGGTCCGCGCAGCGCGGACGGGCATCTTCCAGACCATGGCCGACAACGCCCGGGCCGCCGAGTGGGAGACCATCCAGGCGTCCGACGACGGCCGGCTGTTCTACCAGAAGAAGTCCTGGCAGAAGCTGATCATCATGGCCGGCGGGCCGATGATGAACATCCTGCTGGCCTTCCTGATCCTGCTCGGGGTCAGTCTCAGCTACGGCAGCTACCGCTCGCAGCTGACGATCAGCCGGGTGCAGGAGTGCGTCGTGCCGGCCAACGCGACAAACACCGACTGCGCCGGCCAGCCGCCCACCCCGGCGGTGCGGTCCGGTATCAAGGCCGGCGACCGGGTGGTGGCGTTCAACGGGGTGCCGGTGCAGAGCTGGTCCGACGCTTCGCAGCTGATCCGGGCCAACCTCGCCCGGCCCGCGCAGTTCACCGTCGAGCGCGCCGGCGTCCGGGTGGAGCTGCCGGCGGTGAACACGGTGATCACCGGGGTGCCCGACCGCTACGACCCGGCCAAGCGGGTGGCGGCGGGCTTCTTCGGCGTCGAACCGGTCGTCGTTCGCGAGCGCGGCGGCCCGCTCGTCGTGCTGGGCGACATGTGGACGATGACCCGGCAGACCGCGGTCGCCCTGGTGCAGTTCCCGGTCAAGGTGTTCTACACCGCCTACAACCTCCTCACCGGTCAGCCGCGGGACCTCTACGGCCCGATGAGCATCGTGGGGGCCAGCCGGGCGGCGGGGGAGATCGCGGCCACCGACCGGATCGATGCGCCCGCCAAGGTCGCCAGCCTGTTCACCGTGCTGGGCTCGGTGAACCTGTTCGTCGCCCTGTTCAACTTCGTGCCACTGCTGCCGCTCGACGGCGGCCACATCGCCGGTGCCCTCTACGAGGGACTGAAGCGGGCGCTGGCCCGGGTGTTCCGCCGGCCCGACCCCGGGCACGTGGACACGGCGAAGATGCTGCCGGTCGCCTACGCGGTGGGCGGGGTGATCCTGGTCTCCGGGGTCGTGCTGATCCTCGCCGACATCTTCACCCCGATCACCCTGTTCTGACGGCGAGGTGCGGGCGCAGCCGGTCGACGATCGGCAGATCCGCGGGCAGCCAGGTGACCTCGTCGAGCTGGTCGCGGCCCAGCCAGCGCAGCTCGTCGTGGCTGCCGGTGGGTGACGGGGTGCCCTCGGTCAGCTCGGCGAACCACAGCCGCAGCTCGAGCGACGCCGAGATCGGCCACGCGCGACCGTCCGGACCCGGCAGCTCGGCCCCGAGGCGTACGCGGACCTCCAGCTCCTCGGCGAGCTCGCGGTGCAGGGCCGCCACCGGGTGCTCTCCGGGCTCCACCTTGCCGCCCGGGAACTCCCAGCCCCCGCTGAGCGGTCCGGGTCCGCAGCGCCGGGCGGCCAGCAGCCGGGTCGGCACCCGCAGGTCGTCGACGATGGCCGCCGCCACCACGAGGATGGGATCACCGGTCACGGGGTCGAGTATCTCGACCGGCGCCGCGCGCTCAGACTAGGGAGCGAGGAGAGGGGACGAGCGATGTCCGACGAGAAGCTGCTGGCCCGGGTGCTGGACGAGGCGACCGCGTTCCTGGCCGGTCTGGACGGGCGGCCGGTGACGCCGCGGACCGAGGTCGACGGGGTGGCGGCGGCGCTGGGTGGCCCGCTGCCCACCGAGGGCGCCGATCCGCTGGAGGTGGTCGAGGCGCTCATCGCCGGTGCGGAGCCGGGCCTGGTCGCCATGCCCTCGGGCCGGTTCTTCGGCTGGGTGATCGGCGGTGTGCTGCCCGCCGCGCTGGCCGCCGACTGGCTGACCTCGACCTGGGACCAGAACGCCGGCCTGCTGGTCTCCTCACCCGCCGCCGCGGGAGCCGAGCGGGTTGCCAGCGGCTGGCTGCTCGATCTGCTGGGGCTGCCGCCGACCGCGGCGGTGGGCTACGTCACCGGGGCGATGATGGCCAACTTCACCTGTCTCGCCGCGGCCCGCCACGAGGTGCTGCGACGGGTCGACTGGGACGTCGAGGAGCAGGGCCTGACCGACGCACCGCGCGTCACCGTACTCGCCGGGGCGGAGCGGCACGAGAGCATCGACCTCGCGCTGCGATACCTCGGGCTCGGCCCCGGGCGTACGGGACTGGTCGCCGCGGACGACCAAGGCCGGCTCCGCCTCGACGCGCTGGCCGGCGCCCTGGACGAGCACCCGGGCGGGCCGCTGATCGTCTGCCTGCAGGCCGGGAACGTGCACAGCGGGGCCTTCGACCCGCTGGCCGGGGCCATCGACCTGGCCCACCGGCACGGGGCATGGGTGCACGTCGACGGTGCCTTCGGCCTGTGGGCCGCGGCGGCCCCGGCGTACCGGCCCCTGGTGGCCGGGGTCGAGCGGGCCGACTCGTGGACGACCGACGCGCACAAGACGCTCAACGTGCCCTACGACTGCGGGCTGGCCGTGGTGGCCGACCCGGCCACCCTCTATGCCGCGATGGGCATGCAGGCGGCGTATCTGATCCAGGACGCACGGCCGGATCCCTTCGCGACCGTGCCCGAGTTCTCCCGGCGGGCCCGGGGCTTCCCGGTCTGGGCGGCCCTGCGCTCACTCGGCCGCCACGGGGTGGCCGAGCTGGTCGAGGGTTTCTGCGCCCACGCCCGCCGGTTCGCCGACGGGCTGGGCGCGGTCGCGGGGGTCGAGGTGGTCAACGACGTGGTGTTCACCCAGGTTGTGGTGTCCTTCGGTCCCGACGAGGTGACCCGGGAGGTCGCCCGCCGGCTGCTCGCGGAGGGTACGGCCTGGATGACACCGTCGAGCTGGCACGGCCGGGCGGTGCTGCGGATCTCGGTGTCGAACTGGCGGACCACCGCCGAGGATGTCGACCGGACCCTCGACGCCGTACGCCGGGTGCTCGGGGAGGTCAGGGGCTGATCTCGTCGGCCCGCTGGAGCCGGGACCGAAGAGATGCCGTGCGGGGTCGGAGTCCCGTGAGCGGCCAGGGCCCGGAGTGGGTAACGTTGATGACGCCCGACCCCGCCACAGACAGGCCCCATGAGCATCGACCTCGGACTGCCCACGCTTCCGCCCCCCACCCTCGCCAGTCGCCGTGTCACCCGCCAGATCCGGGTGGGCAAGGTGCTGGTCGGCGGGGACGCGCCGGTCAGCGTGCAGTCCATGACAACTACGCTGACCTCCGACATTAACGCCACGCTGCAGCAGATCGCCGAGCTGACGGCGACCGGCTGCGACATCGTCCGGGTGGCGGTGCCGAGCCAGGACGACGCCGACGCCCTGCCCGCCATCGCGGCCAAATCGCAGATCCCGGTGATCGCCGACATCCACTTCCAGCCCAAGTACGTCTTCGCCGCGATCGACGCCGGCTGCGCGGCGGTGCGGGTCAACCCCGGCAACATCCGCGCCTTCGACGACCAGGTGCGCGAGATCGCCCGGGCGGCGGGCGACCGCGGCACCTCCATCCGGATCGGGGTCAACGCCGGCTCGCTGGACAAGCGGCTGCTGGCCAAGTACGGCAGGGCCACCCCGGAGGCGCTGGTCGAGTCGGCGCTGTGGGAGGCCAGCCTGTTCGAGGAGCACGGCTTCCGCGACTTCAAGATCAGCGTGAAGCACAACGACCCGGTCGTGATGGTCCGGGCCTACGAGATGCTCAGCGAGGCGTGCGACTACCCGCTGCACCTCGGCGTCACCGAGGCCGGCCCGGCGTTCCAGGGCACGATCAAGTCGGCGGTCGCCTTCGGGGCGCTGCTGTCGAAGGGCATCGGCGACACCATCCGGGTCTCCCTCTCCGCGCCGCCGGTCGAGGAGGTCAAGGTCGGCATCAAGATCCTGGAGTCGCTCAACCTCCGGCCGCGGCACCTCGAGATCGTGTCCTGCCCGTCCTGCGGACGGGCGCAGGTGGACGTCTACAAGCTGGCCGACGAGGTGACCGCGGGTCTCGAGGGTCTCGAGGTGCCGCTGCGGGTCGCGGTGATGGGCTGCGTCGTGAACGGGCCCGGCGAGGCGCGTGAGGCCGACCTCGGTGTCGCGTCCGGCAACGGCAAGGGCCAGATCTTCGTCCGGGGCGAGGTGATCAAGACCGTGCGGGAGAGTGAGATCGTCGAGACGCTGATCGAGGAGGCCCTGCGGTTGGCCGAGTCGATGCCTGCGGGTGCCGGTGCGCCCGAGGTGAGCGTGCGCTGACGATGGCGGTCACCCGGGCGGAGCGGGCCGAGGTCGGTCGCGGTGCGGTGCGCGTGCTGAGTCGCGCCGACCTGCCGGCGGCCATCCGCATCCTGTCCCGCCGGCCGGTGGAGAACGTCTTCGTGGCGTCCCGGGTCCGGTCCGCGGGTCTGGAGCAGGCGAGCCTGGGCTGCCCGGTCTGGGGCTACGAGCGCGACGGCCTGCTCCGGTCGCTGTGCCACGCCGGGTCGAACCTGGTGCCGGTCAACGCCGACCAGGGTGCGATCGAGGCCTGGACCGAGTTCGCCGGGCCGCAGCGGACCTGCGCCTCCATCATCGGGCCGTCCGACGTGGCGCTGGCGCTGTGGCGGCAGCTGTCCGACCGCTGGGGCTCGTCGTGGGCGAAGACCCGCAACGTGCGGCCCCACCAGCCCGTCATGGCCATCACCACGCCGCCGTCGGTGACCCCGGACCCCCGGGTCCGGCGCGTCACCCTCGACCAGTGGGACGCCTACACCGATGCCGCGGTGAAGATGTACACCGAGGAGATCGGGGTCTCACCGGTGCTGGGCAACCCCTCCGGCTATCGGTTCTACGTTCGCCAGCTGATCACCTCCGGGCGTGCCTTCGGCATCTTCGACGGGTCCCGGGTGATCTTCAAGGCCGACCTGGGCTCGGTGGCGGCCTCGGTCTGCCAGGTCCAGGGGGTCTGGCTGGACCCCGCGCTGCGCGGCCGCGGCCTTGCCGCCCCGGCGATGGCGGCGGTGGTTCAGCTGGCCCGGACGGTGGTGCCCACCGTGTCGCTCTACGTCAACGACTACAACCTCCCCGCCCGCGCGACCTATGCCCGGGTCGGCTTCCAGACGGTCGGCGAGTTCGCCACGGTCCACTACTGATCTGCCGCTCTGCCGACGAAACCGGTCCAGGACTGCAAGACTGCCGGCTGCTCGGGTGTCGTCGATGGCCACGCGGTGGCAAGAGGAGCAAGTCGATGCGGGCGACGTGGGGCCTGCTTCTGGCCGGCGGCCTCACCCTGACCGGCTGCGTGATGCCGCCGCCCGAGGAGCCCGCCGCACCCCGGCCGGCCCGGTCGTCCGCCTCACCATCGGCCCGGTCGTCCGCCTCGCCATCGGCCGCCCCGCGGACGGCGAGCCCGTCCCCGAGCGCTACCCCGAGACCGAGCCCCGCCGGCCGACCGGCGGCCGACGCCGTCACCGTGGTGCTGAACGGCGACCTGCTCTGGCACAACACCTTGTGGTCGGGTGCGCGGGAGGACGCCCGCCGCACCGGGCGTGGTCGCTTCGACTTCGCCCCGCTGCTCGCCGGGCTGCGACCGGTCGTCGCCGGGGCCGACCTGGCGATCTGCCACCAGGAGCCGGTGATCGCACCGGCCCGGGGACCGTTCCGCAACTACCCGCGGTTCGCAGTGCCGCCCGAGGTCGTCCGGGGCATCAGGGACACGGGGTACGACGTGTGCACCACCGCCTCGAACCACAGCCTGGACCACGGCTTCGCTGGGCTCCGGCGGACCCTCGACACCTTCGACCGAGCCGGCCTGCCGCACAACGGCACGGCGCGTACGCCCGCCGAGGCGCGCCGGCCGACCATCGTGCGGGCGCGGACGGGGGTGCGGGTGGCCGTGGTCTCGGGGACCTTCAGCCTGAACGGGATGCCGGTCCCGGCCGGTAAACCATGGTCGGTGACCGGGCTGGATCCCGACGGGCTGCTGGACCGGGCCCGCCGGGCCCGCGCCGCCGGCGCCGACATCGTGGTGGTGGCCGCCCACGTCGGCACCGAGT
>CAXTVE010000051.1:0-4644 GCA_964247485.1 uncultured Propionibacteriaceae bacterium | reverse complement strand
CCACGAAGCCGCCGGACCTGACGCTCGTGGTGAACGGCGACCTGCTCTGGCACGACACCCTGTGGGCCAGTGCCCGCGAGGACGCCAGCCGCGCCGGGCGGCGCGGCTTCGACTTCGCGCCGATGCTGGCCGGGATGCGCCCGGTCATCGCCGGCACCGCCCGGACCGCGGCCAACGGGGTCAAGGTCGGGCTGGTCTCCGGCACGTTCAGCCTGAACGGGATCGCCAAGCCGCCCGGCCGGCCGTGGTCGGTCACCGGCCTCGACCCGGCGGAGCTGCTCGCCCAGGCCCACCGGGCGCGAGCCGCCGGGGCAGACGTCGTCGTGGTGGCCGCCCACGTCGGCACCGAGTTCTCCTCGCGGGTCAACGCCCAGCAGCGCGACCTCGCGCGTCGGCTGACCGCCTCGGCCGACGTCGACCTCGTCTACATGCACCACACCCACGTCGTGCAGCCCTGGGCCAGGGTGAACGGCAAGTGGGTGATCTACGGTCTGGGGAACACCGTCGCCCAGCACCGGACCGAGGTGGACGAGGCCGCGGAGGGAGTGACCGCCCGGCTGCGCTTCGAGCGCGGCCGGGATGGGCGCTTCGCCGTGACCCGGGCGGAGTACATCCCCACCTTCGTCACCCGCTATGCGCCCGGTCGCCCGGCCCGGCTGTACCACGTCGCCACCGCCCTGCCGCGGGCCCGGGGCCCGTTCCGGCAGCGCCTGCGGCTGGCCGAGCGGCGGACCACCGACGTGGTGACGCGCGAGCACCCGCCCGGGCTCCGCCGCGCGTAAAGGTGCGACGGGGCCGGGAGGGCCCGGATAAGGTGGTCGGCTGTGATCACTCGGTTGTCGGAGCTGTTCGTCCGCACGCTGCGCGAGGACCCGGCGGACGCGGAGGTACCGAGCCACCGCTGGCTGGTCCGCGCCGGCTACATCCGCCGCGCGGCCCCCGGCATCTACAGCTGGCTCCCGCTCGGCTACCGGGTGCTGCGCAAGGTTGAGCAGATCGTCCGCGAGGAGATGGACGCCATCGGGGCCCAGGAGGTGCACTTCCCGGCGTTGCTGCCCCGGGAACCCTACGAGGCGAGCGGCCGCTGGACCGCGTACGGCGACGGCATCTTCCGGCTTCGGGACCGCAAGGGCGGCGACTACCTGCTCGGGCCGACCCACGAGGAGATGTTCACCCTGCTGGTGAAGGACCTGTACTCCTCCTACAAGGACCTGCCGCTGTTCCTCTACCAGATCCAGATCAAGTACCGCGACGAGGCGCGGCCCCGGGCCGGCCTGCTGCGCGGCCGCGAGTTCGTGATGAAGGACTCCTACTCCTTCGATCTCGACGACGAGGGCCTGCAGAAGTCCTACGACGCCCACCGGGACGCCTACATCCGGATCTTCGACCGGCTCGGCTTCGAGTACGTGATCGTGCGCGCGTCCTCGGGGATGATGGGCGGCTCGGCCAGCGAGGAGTTCCTGGCGGTGGCCGAGAACGGGGAGGACACCTTCGTCCGCTCGTCCGGCGGGTACGCGGCCAACGTCGAGGCGGTCGAGGTCGCCGCCCCGGCCCCGGTGGTGTACGACGACGCGCCTCCGGCCCACGTCGAGGACACCCCCGACACGCCCACCATCGAGACGCTGGTGGCGGTGGCCAACGCCCGGTTCCCGCGGACCGACCGGCCCTGGCACGCCGGCGACACCCTGAAGAACGTCGTGCTGACGGTTCGCGAGCTGGACGGTTCCCGGCACCCCCTGGTGGTCGGGGTGCCCGGCGACCGCGAGGTGGATGCCAAGCGGCTGGCCGCGCAGCTCGAGCCGGCTGAGGCCGAGCCGTTCGGCGAGGCCGACTTCGCCGCCCACCCGCAGCTGGTCAAGGGCTACATCGGTCCGGCCGCCCTGGGGGAGAAGTCCGCCAGCGGTATCCGCTATCTCGTCGACCCCCGGGTGGTCGAGGGCACCCGGTGGGTCACCGGGGCCAACGAAGCCGGGCGGCACGTCTTCGACCTGGTCTGCGGCCGCGACTTCATCCCGGACGGCGTGCTCGACGTGGCCGAGATCCGCGAGGGCGACCCCGCCCCGGACGGCTCCGGTCCGCTGCGCCTGGCCCGCGGCATCGAGATGGGCCACGTCTTCCAGCTCGGGAGGCACTTCGCGGAGGCCTTGGGGCTGCGGGTCCTGGACCAGAACGGCAAGCTCGTCACCGTCACCATGGGTTCCTACGGGGTGGGGGTGTCACGCGCCGTGGCCGCCGTGGCCGAGGGCACCTGCGACGCCAAGGGACTGTGCTGGCCCCGGGAGCTGGCGCCGTTCGACGTTCAGCTGCTGGCCACGGGCAAGGACGAGGCCGTCGCCGCCGCCGCCGCCGCCCTGGCCGTCCAGCTGGACCAGGCCGGGGTGTCGGTGCTGCTGGACGACCGCAAGGCGAGCCCGGGGGTGAAGTTCGCCGACGCCGAGATCATGGGCATGCCGACCATCGTGGTGGTGGGCCGCGGGCTCGCCGACGGGGTGATCGAGCTGCGCGACCGGCGGACCGACGAGCGCCGCGAGGTGCCGGTCGCCGACGCCCTCGGGGAGATCGTGGCCGCGGTCCACGGTCGCCCCGCCCTTGACTGAGGTCCTCGGACTCGGCGCGTCGGCGTTCGCCCTGCTCCTGCTGGCCGCGTTCGCGGCCGGCTGGGTGGACGCCGTGGTGGGCGGTGGCGGCCTGATCCAGCTCCCGGCGCTGCTGATCGGGCTGCCCGCCGACACCCCGCCCGCCCCGATCCTCGGGACCAACAAGGTCAGCTCGGTCTGGGGCACCCTGACCAGCTCGATCACGTACGCGGTCCGCGTCCGGCCGGACTGGCGCACCATCGTTCCGCTCGTGGTCGCCGCGGCCGCCGGCTCCGCCCTGGGCGCTCAGCTCGCCCACTTCCTGGCCCGGGAGTCGTTCACCCCCATCGTGCTGGTGGCGCTGGTCGCGGTGGGCATCTACACCTGGCGCCGGCCGGAGCTCGGTCTGGTCTCGGCCCGCCGGCACGAGGGCGGGGCTCACTACGGCCGCACGGCGGCGATCGGGCTCGGCGTCGGCGCGTACGACGGGTTCCTCGGACCGGGCACCGGCTCGTTCTTCGTGATCCTGCTGGTCAGCGTGCTGGGCTACGGGTTCCTGGAGGCCAGCGCGAAGGCCAAGATCGCCAACCTGGTGACGAACCTGGCCGCGATCGCGGTCTTCGCGAACACCGGTTCGGTCCTGTGGCTGCTGGGCCTGGCCATGGGGGCGGCCAATCTGCTCGGGGGGTTGCTGGGCGCCCGGACCGCGATCAACCGGGGCAACGCCTTCATCCGGCGGGTGTTCCTGGTCGTGCTCGCCGGGCTGGTGGTCCGGCTGGCCTACGACCTGGTCCGCCAGGTGCTCGGTTAGCGTTCCGCTGTGGCTCTTGCTCCGCAGACCCTCGAGTGGCTGCTCGACTCGGATCCGGCACTGCGCTGGCAGGTCGAGCGTGACCTCGCCGGCGCGCCGCCGGAGGTCGGGCGGGGCACCCCCGCCCGGCTCGCCCCCGCGGGGTTGGGGGCCCCGCGGCGGGCCCGCCACGGCCCCGGCGGGCCATGGGCCCGCGGGGGCGACTTCCCGCGGGACCACGACCCCGGTGCGGCCCCCGAGGCGGCGGGGCAGCCGTGGACGGCGACGACCTGGACACTGAACACGCTGCGCGACTGGGGGCTGGACGCCGCCGTGCTGGCCGGCACCGCGGAGAAGCTCGCCGCGAGCTGTCGGTGGGAGTACGACGACCTGCCCTACTGGGGCGGAGAGGTCGACTGCTGCATCAACGCCTTCACCCTGGCCAACGGGGCCTGGCTCGGCGCCGACGTCACGGGCATCGCCGACTGGCTGGTGGACCACCGGCTGCCCGACGGGGGCTGGAACTGCGCGTGGGTCGAGGGCTCGACGCGCTCCTCCTTCCACTCCACGCTGAACGTCGTGCGGGGCGTGCTGTCCTTCGAGCTGGCCACCGACGCCCCGGACGCGCTGCGGGCGGCCCGCCGCGCCGGCGAGGAGTACCTGCTGGAACGGCGGCTGCTCTCCCGGCTGAGCACCGGTGAGCCCGTCGGCTGGTGGGTGACGCATTTCGCGTACCCGTTCCGCTGGTTCTACAGCGCGCTCGCCGCCGTCGACCACTTCCGGGCGGCAGCGGCGGCGGACTCCATTCCGCCGGATCCCCGGCTGGCCGATGCGGTTGCGGTGGTCCGGGCGGCGCAGCGGGCCGACGGCACCTGGCTGCAGGAGCACCGGCACGCCGGAGAGGTCTGGTTCGATGTCGACGTGCCCGCGGGTGAGCCGTCCCGCTGGCTCACCTTCCACTCGGCCCGGGCCCTGGCCTGGTGGGACGGGGTGGCCTAGCCCGGCCACACCGGCAGTGGTGCCCCCCAGCGGCGGGCCCGCGTGGCGTCGTCCAGGAAGAACTCCAGGGCCCACTCGCGCTCCGCGTCGCCGGCCGCGGCCAGCCACACGCCGGCGTGGGGCTGCAGCGCGACCAGCATGGTCCGGATCAGCCGGAGCCCCGTCGGGCCGTCGCGGACCTCGACGGTCGGCCGGTACGCCGGCTCCGGCGCCGGGACCTCCGCCGCCCGTCGACGGAGCCAGCTGATCAGCCGTTCGCGGTCGATCCTCAGCTGCAGC
>CAXTVE010000050.1:0-12828 GCA_964247485.1 uncultured Propionibacteriaceae bacterium | reverse complement strand
GGCCGAGGCTGACCACCGGGCGGGCATCCGGCCGGGCCTGGGCGGCCGTCCAGGCGGCGCCGCCGGGGGGGCGGCGCAGGGTCAGCAGGCCGCGGTCAGCGGTCAGGTGGTGCGGCGCGGCATAGCTGATCTCGACCTCGGCCAGGTCGCCCGGACGGGGTCGCCGGGTCGGGTCGTCGGGGACCGTCACGTGCACCAGGCGGTTGTCGCGGGCCCGGCCCGACATCCGGGCGGTGGCGGCGTCCTTGCGGCCCTCGCCCGCCGCGAACAGCACCTCGACCCGGCGTCCGACCTGGGACTGGTTCTCGCGCCAGGCGATCTCCTCGACGAGCGCGACCAGCCGCTCGTAGCGCTCCTGCACGACTGCCTTCGGCACCTGGTCCGGCATCGTGGCCGCCGGCGTACCGGCCCGGATCGAGTACTGGAAGGTGAACGCCCCCGCGAAGCGGGCCGCGGCCACCACGTCCAGGGTGGCCGAGAAGTCCGCCTCGGTCTCGCCGGGGAAGCCGACGATGATGTCGGTGGTGATCGCCGCGTCGGGCAGGGCCCCCCGGACCCGGTCCAGGATGCCGAGGAACCGCTCGCTGCGGTACGACCGGCGCATCGCCCGCAGCACCGCGTCGGACCCCGACTGCAGCGGCATGTGCAGCGACGGCATCACGTTCGGCGTCTCGGCCATCGCCGCGATCACCTCGTCGGTGAAGTCCTTGGGGTGCGGGGAGGTGAACCGAACCCGCTCCAGCCCGGGCACCTCTCCGCAGCGGCGGAGCAGGTGGGCGAAGGCGCTGCGGTCGCCGAAGTCGACCCCGTAGGCGTTGACGTTCTGCCCGAGCAGGGTGATCTCCTGCACGCCGTCGGCGACCAGCATCTCGAGCTCGGCCAGGATCTCCCCCGGCCGCCGGTCGACCTCCCTCCCCCGCAGCGCCGGGACGATGCAGAAGGTGCAGGTGTTGTTGCAGCCGACGCTGATCGAGACCCACGCCGCGTACGCCGACTCGCGCGCGGTGGGCAGGTGCGAGGGGAACGCCTGCAGCGACTCGGCGATCTCGACCTGCGCTTCCTCGCGGACCCGGGCCCGCTCGAGCAGCACGGGCAGCGCGCCCAGGTTGTGGGTGCCGAAGACCACGTCGACCCAGGGCGCGCGGCGGACGATGTCGGACCGGTCCTTCTGGGCCAGGCACCCGCCCACCGCGATCTGCATGCCCGGCGTGCTCCGCTTGGTCGGGGCCAGATGCCCGAGGCTGCCGTAGAGCTTGTTGTCGGCGTTCTCCCGGACCGCACAGGTGTTGAAGACCACCACGTCCGGCGTACGCCCCTCCGCGGCGCGCCGGTACCCCGCCGTCTCCAGCAGGCCGGCCAGCCGCTCGGAGTCGTGCACGTTCATCTGGCAGCCGTGGGTCCGGATCTCGTACGTCCGGGGGGCGGGGGCGAGCGTCGACATGGCAGCACCAGGGTAGTGCCGCAGACCCGCCGCTGCGCCGGCCGCTAGAGTCCGCCTTCGTGAGCATCCCTCCCACCGGCGCGCAGTACGAGATCGTCTCCGGCGGGCACCGGGCCACGGTCACCGAGGTCGGCGCCACGCTCCGCAGCTACAGCGTGGCTGGTGTGGACGTGGTCCGCGGCTTCGCCGAGCACGAGGCGGTCAAGGGTGGCCGCGGCCAGAACCTGCTCCCCTGGCCCAACCGGCTGCGGGACGGCACGTACACCTTCGGCGGCCAGGTCCAGCAGCTCTGGCTGAGCGAGCCGGCCCGGCACAACGCCAGCCACGGCCTGGTGCGCTACCAGCCCTGGGTCCTCACCGCCCGCACGCCCGACACGGTCACCAACCGGGTACGCGTCTTCCCGCAGCCGGGGTGGCCAGGCTGGCTGGAGGCGTCGATCACCCACCGGGTCTCCGAGGACGGGTTGGAGGTGACGGTCGAGGCCACCAACATCGGCGACCGGGACGTGCCCTTCGGCTACGGCGCGCACCCCTTCCTCACCGTCGGCGAGGCCACCGTGGACGAGGTCGACCTGCAGGTGCCGGCGGCCTCCTACCTCGAGGTGGACCCCGAGCGGCTGCTGCCGGTCCGGGTGTCCCCCGTCGACGGGACCCCGGCCGACCTGCGGGCGGGACCCACCCTCGGCGACCGCAACCTGGACACCGCGATGACCGACCTGACCCGCGACGGCGACGGCCGGTGGCGGGTCACCCTGACGCTGGGAGAGCGGTCCGCGTCGCTGTGGGGCGACGAGACGATGCGCTGGGTGCAGGTCTTCACCGGGGGGCCGTACCGTGACTGGTCCGTCGCCGTCGAGCCGATGACCTGCGGCCCCGACGCCTTCAACGAGGGACCCACCCACGACGACCTGATCGTGCTGACGCCCGGGGAGTCCTTCACCGGCCGCTGGGGAGTGGGAGCGTCTAGCCTCAGCCCATGACCGATCCAGCCAGCCGGGTCGGACGTTGCGGGACCCTCCTGGCGATCGGGGCGCTGGTGCTGGGGCTGACGCTGGCCGCGTGCGGCGGCGGAGCGGGCCGCGCGACCGGCGACACTCTTCGCATCGGCGTCAGCCACGACCAGCCGGGCCTGGGCCAGCGAGACGGCCAGACCCTCGAGGGCTTCGAGGTCGAGGTGGCCCGCTACGTCGCCCGGGAGCTCGGCTTCGCGGAGGACAGGGTCGCGTTCACCGAGGTACCGCCGCCGCAGCGGGAGGCGGCGATCCAGGGCGGGCAGGTCGCACTGATCATCGCCGCCTACCCCATCACCGACGCCCGCCGGACGCAGGTCTCCTTCGCCGGTCCGTACTTCGTCGCCGGGCAGGACCTGCTGGTCGCCGCCGACGAGACCGAGATCACGGGGCCCGCGGCACTGAACCGCCGGAGGCTGTGCTCGGTGACGGGCGCGACGGCGGCCGAGCGGGTCAGGAAGGAGTACGCCAGCCTGGTCGAGCTGGTCGAGCTCGACACCGACCGCCGGTGTGTGGAGGCCCTGGCCGCGCGTACCGTCGACGCGGTCACCGCCGACAACCTGGTCCTGGCCGGGTTCGCGGCCCAGCCGCAGTACGCCGGGAGGCTCCAGGTGGTCGGCCGGCCGTTCACGACCGTGAGCTACGGGGTGGGCCTGCGGAGGGGCGATCTCGAACTCTGCGCCAGGGTGAACGCCGCCCTGGAGAGGATGATCTCCGACGGCTCCTGGCGGCAGGCGCTGGACAACCACATCGGCCCCTCCGGGTTTCGGGTCGACCCGACGACCAACCCGCCACCGGCGGCGCCCTGCGCGTAGTCCTCGTCGGGAGGGCTAACGGGCCGTCTCGGTCGCCCGCGACTCCCGGACCACGACGACCTTGATCTGACCGGGGTAAGTCAGCTCCTCCTCGATCTGCTTGGCGAGATCACGGGCCAGCACCTGGGCCTCGATGTCATCGACCACATCGGGAGCGACCATCACCCGGATCTCCCGGCCGGCCTGCATCGCGAACACCTTGTCCACGCCCTCGCGGGAGCGGGCGATCTCCTCCAGCCGTTCCAGTCGCTGCACGTAGGCCTCGATGCTCTCGCGCCGCGCGCCCGGGCGGCTGCCGCTGATCGCGTCGGCCGCTTGGACCAGCACGGCCTCGACGGTCCGCACCTCGACCTCGTTGTGGTGCGCCTCGATGGCGTGGACCACGTCGGCGTTCTCCCCGTACTTGCGGGCCAGGTCGGCCCCGACCATGGCGTGCGAGCCCTCGACCTCGTGGGTGAGGGCCTTGCCGATGTCGTGCAGGAAGGCGGCCCGCTTGCACTGGGCCACGTCGAGCTGTAGCTCCGCGGCCATCAGGCCGGCGATGTGGGCGCTCTCCACCAGGTGCTTGAGCACGTTCTGGCCGTACGAGGTGCGGTAGCGCAGCGTGCCCAGCACCGGGACCAGCGCCGGGTGCAGGTCGCTGATGCCCACCTCGGCCATGGCGTCCTCGGCGGCCCGGAGGCAGCGGCTCTCGATCTGCGAGCGACTGCGCTCGTGCACCTCTTCGATGCGGGCCGGGTGGATCCGGCCGTCCTTGACCAGCTCGGTCAGAGTGATCCGGGCCGTCTCCCGCCGCACGGGGTCGAAGCAGGACAGCAGCACCGACTCGGGGGTGTCGTCGATCATCACGTTGACGCCGGTCACCTGCTCGAAGGTCCGGATGTTGCGGCCCTCGCGACCGATGATGCGGCCCTTCATGTCGTCACCGGGCAGGTGCACCGCCGAGACCACCGACTCCGAGGTCTGTTCCGAGGCGACCCGCTGGATGGCGCCGACGACGATCAGCTGAGCGCGCGCGTTGGCCTCCCGGGCTGCCGCCCGCTCGATGTCGCGGGCGACCAGCACCGCCTGGCGCTTCGCGTCGTGCTCGACCACGGCGACGAGCTCGGCCTTGGCCTGCTCGGCGGTCAGCCCGGCGAGTCGTTCCAGAACCTGCTGCTGCTGGGCCTCACCCTCGGCGAGCTCCCGCCGCTGGGCCTTGAGCTGCGCCTTGAGCTCGTCCAGGTGGTGGCCGCGCTCCTCGAGGCTCCGGGCATCCGCATCCAGCCGCTCCTGGCGGTCGGACAGCCGTTGCTCCCGCCGCTCGAGGTCGGCCCGCTGCTCGCGCAGCTCGGTCCGCTGCTGCCGGGCCTCCTCGGCCGCCTCGGCGCGCGCCGTCTCGACCCGCGCCGTCTCGACCCGCGCCATCTCGGCCCGCGCCGTCTCGGCTGCCGCGACCTCGTCCGTCACCACCGGGGACGTCGGAGGCACCGAAGGCGACTCAGCCGGCACCTGTCCACGCCGGGCCAGCACCAGGGTGGCGACCACGACCGCCGCCACCAGCAGGAAGAGTCCGGCGATCACCAGCGTCGGGAACACGCTCTGCAGCACGTCGCACTCCTGTTCCACACGCCTTCGCGTGTTGTCTCCAGGACCCGCAACGCGTACCAACGAACGGCCCCGACGCGTTGGTCAAACGCTGGGGCTAGGCGTGAACATCATCCGCGGTCAAGCGGTCGAACCGGATCAACTACATTCAGGGCCCGAGTCTTTGACTCGGGTCGTTCATATCAATGTCAAGACAGGCGTTGCGTGGACCTCGTTCCTGCAGGCTATGTCCGGTCAAGGTCGGGGTCAAGGATGTCGGCGGCGTCGTCGCCCTCCGCCATGACCTCCCGCAGCACCTGGGCGACGATCGTGCTGCCGAAACCGCGCCGGCTCAACACTCCCGCCAACCGGCGGTAGCGGACCGGGTACGGCTGCGCCCGGAGGCCCTGGTGTCGCCGCCGGGCCAGGTCGCGAGCGGCGGCCAGCTCGTCGCCGAAGTCCACCGACTCGAGCGCCGCGTCGATGTCGTCGCGGTCCACGCCCTTTTTCTGGAGCTCGCGCCGAAGCGCCGGCCGCGACAGGTGCCGGCGCTGTTGCCGAGACTCCACCCAGGCCTCGGCGAAGGCGGTGTCGTCGACCAGGCCGACCTCCTGCAGCCGCCCGAGCACCTCCTCGGCAACCTCGTCCGGCACGTTGCGGGTCCGCAGCGCCAGGGCCAGCTCGTGCCGGGTCCGGTCCTGGGCCGACAGCTTGCGCAGGGCGATGGACCGGGCCACCTCGTACGGGTCCGCGTCCGCGTCCTCGGACCGGTTCCCGGACCCGGACCGGTCGTCCCTGGATGGTCCTTCGCGGTCACCCGCCACGCGCGAGCCGGCCGGTCGTTCCGGGGCGTCCGGCGGGACCTCGACGCCCTGCCGGGCCAGCCACGCCGCCGCCTCGGCCACCGAGGCGGCGGTGTGCTCGGGCGGTGCGGACGCCGACGGGGCCACAGCCTGGTCGGACCTGGCCACCGGCTAGAACTCGACCTCGCCGGTCACCGGGTCGACCCCGGCCGGCAGGTCGACCTTCGGACCGATACCCATCCGCTCCTTGATCTTCTTCTCGAGCTCGTTGGCCAGGTCGGGGTTGCTGCGCAGGTAGGTCCGGGCGTTCTCCCGGCCCTGTCCCAGCTGGTCGGCCTCGTAGGTGAACCACGCACCCGCCTTGCGGATCAGACCGGTATCCACGCCGAGATCGATCAGGCTGCCCTCACGGCTGATGCCGGCGCCGTAGAGGATGTCGAACTCGGCCTGCTTGAACGGCGGCGCGACCTTGTTCTTCACGACCTTGACCCGGGTGCGGTTGCCGACCATCTCCTGGCCGTCCTTGAGGGTCTCGATGCGGCGTACGTCGAGCCGGATGGAGGAGTAGAACTTCAGCGCCCGCCCACCGGTGGTGGTTTCGGGCGAGCCGAACATGACGCCGATCTTCTCCCGCAGCTGGTTGATGAAGATCGCGGTGGTCCCCGCGCCGCTCAGGGCACCGGTCATCTTGCGCAGGGCCTGGCTCATCAGCCGGGCCTGCAGGCCGACGTGGCTGTCGCCCATCTCGCCCTCGATCTCGGCGCGCGGAGTCAGCGCGGCCACCGAGTCAATGACCAGTAGGGCCAGCGCGCCCGAGCGGACCAGCATGTCGGCGATCTCCAGCGCCTGCTCGCCGTTGTCCGGCTGGCTGACCAGCAACGAGTCGGTGTCGACGCCGAGCTTGGCCGCGTAGTCCGGGTCGAGCGCGTGCTCGGCGTCGATGAAGGCGCAGATGCCGCCGGCAGCCTGCGCGTTGGCGATCGCGTGCAGGGCGACGGTGGTCTTGCCGCTGGACTCCGGGCCGTAGATCTCCACCACCCGCCCGCGCGGCAGGCCGCCGATGCCGAGCGCGACATCCAGCGCGATCGAGCCGGTCGGGATGACCTCGATCGGCGCGCGCACCTCATCACCGAGGCGCATCACCGACCCCTTGCCGTACTGCTTGTCGATCTGGGCCAGCGCGGACTCCAGCGCCTTCTCGCGATCGGTCGTGGCCATCATGTTCCTTCCCTCGCCCGTCTGGGGGCGGCAGTGGTTCTTGCCCGTCGTCGGTGACCTTAAGGACGACCACCGACAGTCGACCGTCCTCGGAAAATTCTGTGGATAACGGCCCGGACCGTCCGGTGGATAACCTACCGAACGTGTGTTCGAAGTTCACTCGACACGCCGCTCGCACTCCTGTTCGGGTCCTCAGGGGTGGTCTCCCGGCTGGACCGGGCCCGACTCGGTCAGTCCGCCCGGGCCTGCCGGGCATAGGTGGCCGGCGGCACCCCGATGGTGGCGGTGAAGGCCCGCGTCAGGTGCGCCTGGTCGGCGAAGCCCAGCTCATGGGCCAGCTCGGCCCAGTCCAGCTCGCCCTCCGCGACGACCCGGGCCGCCGCGTCCTGCAGACGGCACCGCTGGATCACCCACTTCGGGCCGGCACCGACGTACTCGGCGAAGAGCCGCTGCAGACTGCGCACGGTCAGGCCCGCGTGCTGTCCCACCTGGGCGACCCGGGTCAGACCGCGGTCTGCGCCGATCGTGCTGACGAGCTCGGCGGCCAGCTCCGTGGTCGGGTCGCGGTCCGGCCAGTCCGCCGCCAGGAAGGTCGCCAGCAGCTGGACCCGCCCGGCCGGATCGTTCCGATCGGCCACGTCACGCGCCAGCTCGCCGGTGTCCCGGCCGAGCACCTCGGCGATCGGTCGGTGCCGGTCGGTGAGCGCGGAGACGGGGCCGTCCGCCAGCGGCCGGAAGCAGCCCGGCCGGAAGCGGGCGCCGACGGCGTAGCCGGTGCCCTGGAGGTGCCGGTGGTACGAGCGCCGGGTCAAGCCCGTGACGTCCGCCTCGGTGTTGGTGACCGACAGGTTCACGCTGGGATAAGGCAGGGTCTGGGCCGTGTAGGACCGACTCGGCCCCAGATCCCAGGCGACGGTCCAGAAGTGCTCGACGAGATCGGCGAGGGGCGCCGGGACGAGATGGCGCTCGTAGTCGAAGTGCTTCGCCGAGGTCCGCGGCCGCAGGATGCTCGAGTCCAGCGCCGTCGGCCCCACGGTCGGAGCGTAGCCCGCCGGCACCTGTCGCATTCGTTCAAGAGGAATCTCCCACGGTGCGAAAGAGTCGGACCCATGAGCGAGAACGCAACGATCCCCACCACGGCCCGCATGCTGGCGGAGGCCGGGACGGCCGTGGCCTCGGCCGTGCGCGCCGGCGCCGGCGCGGGCCTGGCCGGCCCCCCCCCCAGTCGGGGCGGGGGCCGGCGGTCCCGGGGCCGGCACTTCGTCGGCACCAGCGGCGCGTTCGTCCGCGCCGGTCGGGCCAAGGCGCTCGACCCCGATGACCCGTGGGGCAGCAACGCGGTGCTGGACGAGCGGGACTGGGCCGCCCAGCTGGCCGACCAGGTTGCGGCCGCCGGCGAGGCCTGGAGCCGGCCGGAGGCCTGGACCGGGTCGGTCGAGGGTGCGCAGATGGCCGCCGGGGCGGTCGGCGAACTGGCACTGATCGAGCTGGTGCTGCACGGCTGGGACGTGGCGCGCGCCGGCGGACAGGCCTTGGCCTTGTCGGCGGAGCTGGGGGCCGAGGTGCTCCGCTGTCTGGAGCCGACCCTGGAGCAGGGGCGGCAGTTCGAGGTCTACGGCCCGCCGGTCAGTGTGCCGGCCGACGCCTCCGCCCTCACCCGCGCGCTGGGACTGTCCGGCCGGGACCCGGGCTGGCGGCCCTGATCGCGGCGCGGTTCAGCGATCGCGGGGCGGCAGCTCCAGGGCCGCCCACACCGCCCGCCAGATCGTCTTGCTCGGCGTGCCCGCCGCCAGCGCCTGAACCACCGTCCGACTACCCAGGTCGGCCAGGCTGAACTCGTCGGCCCACACGCGGTAGTAGCTCCCGCCCAGCGCGGCCTCCAGCCGCTGCCACAGCTCGGTCTCCTTCACCGCGGGCCCGCCGTCATGCAGGCGAGGGTAGCCCCGGGAGCCGTAGGCCGGGCACGTGCTCCGACTGCCTTCTCGCTGCCACGAGTGCAGGAGCGGCTGATGGTGCCCCCTGCGGCGGCGCGGCAGCGCCTTGGCTGGGGGCATCATCAGGCGTGACCAACGAGTGGGACCCGGCGGGAACGCACAAGGAGCACAGAGAGAACTGTCGGTGGGGCCAGGCAAGATAGTCGTCGTGGGATCTGATCCGCTCGCGGCGTTCTCCCCGGCCACGGCCACGTGGTTCCGGGAGGTGTTCGCGCGCCCCACCGCCGCCCAGGCCGGGGCCTGGCGGGCGGTCGCCGCCGGTGAGAACGCGCTGGTCGTCGCCCCCACCGGCTCGGGCAAGACGCTGGCCGCCTTCCTCTGGGCCCTGGACGACCTGACCCGCTCCCCCGTGCCGACGGCCAAGGAGCGCTGCCGGGTGCTCTACGTGTCGCCGCTCAAGGCGCTGGCGGTCGACGTCGAACGCAACCTGCGGGCCCCGCTGGCCGGCATCACCCAGACCGCGCTCCGGCTGGACCAGGCCCCGCCGAACGTGACGGTCGGCGTGCGCTCCGGTGACACCTCGGCCGCTGACCGCCGTGCCCTGGTCAGCCGCCCGCCGGACATCCTGATCACCACCCCCGAGTCGCTGTTCCTGATGCTGACCTCGGCCGCCCGCGACACCCTGCGCTCGGTGCGGACCGTGATCCTGGACGAGGTGCACGCCCTCGCGGGCAGCAAGCGGGGCGCCCACCTGTCCCTGTCGTTCGAGCGGCTCGAGGCCCTGGTGGCCGAGTCGCAGCCACCGGACGCCGACGGGGTGCTCCGGCCCATGCAGCGGATCGGTCTGTCGGCCACGGTGCGGCCCGCCGAGCGGGTGGCCGCCTACCTCGGGGGCGCCTACCCGGTGACGGTGGTGGCCCCGCCGGCCGAGAAGTCGTGGGACCTGTCCATCGTGGTGCCGGTGGAGGACATGAGCGACCTCGGGTCGAGCGCCGCCACGCCGACCGCCCGGCCCGGGCTGGACGACGAGCAGGCCCCGACGCGTCCGCCGTCGATCTGGCCGCATGTCGAGAACCGCATCCTGGACGTGATCAACGCCCACCGCTCGACCATCGTGTTCGCCAACTCGCGCCGGCTGGCCGAGCGGCTGACCAGCCACCTCAACGAGCTGCAGGCGGAGCGGCTGGGCGAGGCGACGCCCGAGTTCGCGCCGCCCGCCGAGGTGATGGCCCAGTCGGGCGCCTCGACCGGGCGGGACGGGAGCAGTGGTCAACCCCCGGTCATCGCCCGGGCCCACCACGGCTCGGTGAGCAAGGAGCAGCGGGCCCAGATCGAGGACGCCCTGAAGTCGGGCCAGCTGCCCTGCGTGGTCGCGACGTCCTCGCTGGAGCTGGGCATCGACATGGGGGCGGTCGACGTCGTGGTCCAGGTCGAGGCGCCCCCGTCGGTGGCCAGCGGCCTGCAGCGGGTCGGCCGCGCCGGCCATCAGGTCGGCGCCACCTCGCGCGGGGTCTTCTTTCCCAACCACCGCGGTGACCTGGTCGAGTCCGCCGTGGTGGTCGAGCGGATGCGGCAGGGCGCCATCGAGGAGGTCGCCGAGCTGCGCAACCCGCTCGACGTGCTGGCCCAGCAGATCGTGGCGATCGTCGCCATCGAGGAGACCAAGGCCGACGAGCTGTACGCGCTGGTGCGCCGGGCCGACAGCTTCCGGGAACTCCCCGCCAGCGCCTTCGAGGCGGTGCTCGACATGCTGAGCGGGCGCTACCCGAGCGAGGACTTCGCCGAGCTGCGCCCGCGGCTGGTCTGGCAGCGCGACACCGGCCTGCTCACCGCCCGCCCGGGCGCGCAGCGCCTGGCCGTGACCTCCGGGGGGACCATCCCCGACCGCGGGCTGTTCGGCGTGTTCCTGGTCGGCGAGGGCAACGCCGGCGGGCGCAACGCCCCCGGCCGGCGGGTCGGTGAGCTGGACGAGGAGATGGTCTACGAGACCCGGGTCGGTGACGTGTTCACCCTCGGCACGACGAGCTGGCGGGTGGAGCAGATCACCCACGACCAGGTGCTGGTCTCCCCCGCGCCGGGCAGCCCGGGTCGGCTGCCCGTAGGGAAGGGCGCCGCGCCGGGCCCGCCCCGCGCGCGTGGCCGGGGGGGAGGGGGGTTCCTCCGCGAGGTCGGCGCGCTCAAGCCGGCGGCGGCCCAGCGCCGGCTGCACGAGGCCGGGCTGGACGCATACGCGGCCGGCAACCTCACCTCGTACCTGGCCGAGCAGCAGACGGCCACCGGCGCCCTGCCGACCGACCAGGTCATCGTGGTGGAGCGGTTCCGCGACGAGCTCGGCGACTGGCGGGTCTGCGTGCACTGTGGACTCGGCACCGCCGTGCTCACCCCGTGGGCCCTGGCCGTCGAGCAGGCCGCCCGGCAGCGCTACGGGATGGAGGTGCAGGCCACCGCGACCAACGACGGGATGGTGCTGCGGATCCCCGACACGGAGTCCGAGCCGCCCAGCGCCGACATCGTCGTGGTCGACCCGGAGCTGCTCGAACAGGTGGTGACCGACGAGGTCGGCGGGTCGGCGTTGTTCGCCTCGAGGTTCCGGGAGAGTGCGGCGCGCGCCCTGCTGCTGCCCCGCCGGGATCCGAAGTCGCGCTCGCCGCTGTGGCAGCAGCGGATGCGGTCGGCCCAGCTGCTCACGGTGGCCGCACAGTATCCGGAGTTCCCGATCGTCCTGGAGACCATGCGGGAGTGCCTGACCGACGTCTTCGACCTCGACGGGCTGCTCGAGGTCCAGCGGCAGATCGCCAGCCGGGCCATCCGGCTGGTCGAGGTGGAGACGCGTGAGCCGTCCCCGTTCGCCCGGTCCCTGCTGTTCGGCTACGTCGGCGCCTTCGTCTACGAGGGCGACGTGCCGCTGGCGGAGAAGAAGGCGGCGGCGCTGGCGCTGGACGCGACGCTGCTGGCCGAGCTGCTCGGCAAGGACGGGCTCAAGCAGCTGTTGGACGGCGGCGTGATCGCCGCTGCCGAGGCCGACCTGCAGGGGCTGAGCGAGGAGCGGCGAGCGGGTACCACCGAGCAGCTGTTCGACCTGATCCGCACCGCCGGCCCGTTCACGCCCGACGAGCTCGCGGCCCGGAGCCGGCCGGAGCTGGACCCGCAGTCGGCCGCCCGCGACCTGGTGGCCGACCGGCGGCTGGTCGAGGTGCGGATCGCCGGCCGGCCGATGCTGGCGGTGGCCGAGGACGTGCCCCGGCTGCGGGACGGCCTGGGCATCCCGGTGCCGCCGGGCGTGGCCGCCTCGTTCGCCGAGACCGCGACCCACCCGGTCGAGGACCTCGTGCTGCGGTGGGCCCGCACCCACGGACCGTTCGTCATCGGCACCGTCGCCGAGCGGTACGGGCTCGGCCGCTCGGTGGTCGAGGGGGCCTGCCGGGCGCTGGTCGGCCCCGGCACACTGGTGGCCGGCTCGTTCGTCGACCTGCCCGAGGCGCTGGCCGCGGAGCGCACCCAGTACTGCCACGCCCAGGTACTGGCGCTGATCAAACGGCGGACGCTCGGCCTGCTGCGCCAGGACGTGGAGCCGGTCGAGCCGGTGGCCTACGCCCGGTTCCTGGCCGAATGGCAGGGCCTCAACGACCCCGGCCGGGGTAGCGACGGCGTGCTGTCGGCCATCGAACAGCTGTCCGGCTACGCCCTGCCGGCCAGCGCGGTCGAGTCGGTGGTGTTGCCGGCCCGGGTGGCGAACTACGCCCCCGGCATGCTGGACGAGCTCACCTCCTCGGGGGAGATCTTCTGGGTCGGGGACGGCCCGCTGGGCGAGAGCGATGGCTGGGTCCGGTTCTACGTCGGGGACCAGGAGCCGAACGCCGTCGACGTGGAGCCGGCCACCTGGCGGGGCCAGGAGCTGCTGGCCGCACTGGCGGGCGGCGGGGCGTACTTCTTCGACGGGCTGCTGCCGGGCGGGGGCGGGGTGAGTGACCGCAAGGACTATGTCGACGCGCTGGGGGACCTGGTCTGGGCCGGCCTGGTCACCGGCGACACGTTCTCACC
>CAXTVE010000049.1:0-12842 GCA_964247485.1 uncultured Propionibacteriaceae bacterium | reverse complement strand
GCGCAGGCCGGCCGCGACCCGGGCACGGGGGCCCACCGCGCCGCTGCCCCGCCGGGCCGCCTCGCGGGACCGGGCGAAGCCGCCGGCGTCGCGCTCGGTGCCCACGCGCCAGGCGTCCTTGCCGGCCCACTGGCCGGGGATGCCCGAGGCGAACGCGGTCGTCCAGCGACCCCCGGTGGCCGGACCGGGCTGCCGGTTGGCACTCGGCCCCCGGTCGGCGCGCACGGAGGGCCAGCCGCCGACCCAGTCCAGCCGGTCCAGCAGCATCGGTCGCTCGTTGATGTCGTCGGTGCCGGTGAGGTACGGGTCGGCCCGGTCGATGGCGTGGTAGACGATCCAGTCCTGCCCGGCCAGGTCGGTGGCGACCGCGTTGTGCCCGGCGCCGATGAAGGCGTTCCCGTTCTGCACCAACGTCGGGGTGCCCCCGGCCCGCGAGGCGGTCAGCGGCACGCCCTGCCGGTCCAGGTACGGGCCCTTGATGGAGCGCGACCGGCCCACCTGCACCGAGTAGCCCGTGGTCGGGCCGGCGCAGCAGTTGGCGGTCGAGGCGAACAGGTACCAGTAGCCGCCGCGACGGACCGCGTACGCGCCCTCGAACTTGTTGTCGATGCCGACCTGGGTCGGTTCGCCCACCGCGCGCCGGCCGTCCGCCGACAGCTCCCGGACGAAGACGCCGCCGTAGTACGAGCCGTAGAACAGGTACTGCTTGCCGTCGCGGTCGGTCACCGCGGTCGGGTCGAAGCTCCACAGGAAGTCGTCGGGGTTGCCGCTGGCGCCGGGGCGCGGCCCGACGACCGGGGCGCCGCTGTCGGTCCAGGGGCCGACGGGCGTCGGGGCGGTCGCCATCCCGACGGCGTTGTCATTGACGTTGGCGGCCGGGCCGACGGTGGTCTGGGTGACCACGTAGTACATCCGGTACTGCCCGTTGACGTAGCGGATGTCGGGTGCCCAGAGCGCGCCGTCCGCGGCGGCCCAGCTGGGCAGGTTGGCGTCGGTGAACGCGTCACCCACGTAGGTCCAGTTGACCAGGTCCCGGGAGCGGGCGGTCGGGATCCGGTGGAAGTCCTCCTCGCCCTCGCGCAGCGGGTCGGTGGTGCCGTAGGCGTACCACCACCCGTCCTTGCCGCGGATCACCGACGGGTCGGCGAAGGTGTCGGCGAAGGCGCGGGAGACCGGGTTGCGGTAGTCGCTCCGGGTGACCGGCGGATCGCCGGGTGCGGCGGCGGCCGGCAGGCCGACGGTCAGCGGTCCCGCGACGAGGGCGGTCATCAGGGCAGCGGCTGCAGCGGTACGTCTCATGACAGGAACTCCGTCCCCGGCCTGCCCCGGTGCAGACCTTCCGCAGTCCTACCACGAGACCCTGCACCGTTGTAAAGAGCCCCCCGGCGTAGCGTCAGCCGCTGGACCCCCGGAGCTCGAGGCGGTGGCCGACGGTGACCTCCTCCGGCGTCCACTCGCCGTCCGGGCTGAGGCGCCGGGCCAGGTGCGCCACCGCCTCCCGGGCGATGGCCGCCTTGTCCGGCGCCACCGTGGTCAGCGACGGGGTGGCGAACCGGGCCTCCTCGATGTCGTCGAACCCGACCACCGCGATGTCGCGCGGAACGCGTACGCCGGCCTCGGCCAGGGCGTGCAGGGCGCCGAGGGCGAGCAGGTCGTTCAGGCAGAAGACGGCGTCGGGCCGCTCGGGCCCGGGTCGCTCCAGCAGCTGGCGCATCGCTGCGGCACCGGCGTGCCGACGCCACTCCGGCGCCGGCACGACCAGCGACTCGTCGACCGCCATCCCGGCGGCGGCCAGCGCATCGGAGTAGCCCTGCAGCCGGAGGCGGGCGGTGTGCCCGAACGGCGGCGGCTGGGCGCCGATGACCGCGATGCGTCGCCGCCCGGTGTCGAGCAGGTGCTGGGTCAGCTCGGCCGCCGCGCCCCGGTTGTCGACGACGACGTGGTCGGCGACCCCGGACTCCAGCCGCTCACCGAGCAGCACCAGCGGGACCGAGCCGTACTCGGTCAGGTCGGCGTCGTCGAGCGCCAGCGGCGAGAGGATCGCGCCGTCGATCAGGTTCCGGCGGACGCCGGCGGCGGCCTCCTGCTCCCGTTCCCGGAGCGACTCGTCGGTGGTCTGCCCGGTCTCGTCGACCAGCACCACCCAGCCGTGCTCAGCGGCGTGGCGCACCACGTGATGGGCCAGCTCGGCGAAGTAGGGCGCGTCCATCTCGGGAACGGCCAGGGCGATCACGCCGGTCCGGCGGCTGCGCAGGTTGCGGGCCGCCATGTTCGGCCGGTAGCCGAGCTGGTCGAGGGCCGCCTGGACCCGGCTCCGGGTTGATGCCCGCACGTAGGGGTAATCGTTCACTACGTTGGAGACCGTCTTCACCGACACTCCGGCCAGCACGGCGACGTCCTTCAGCCGGGCCGGGCCGTCGTGGGTGCTCACCGGCCGCAGGCTAGCAGCGCTCGACACTTCAGGCCTTTCTCGCAGAATCACGATCGGATGACCTGTCTTTACAACGGTTACCATCGACTGGTATTAACGGTGGCATGACCCGGCGTGCCCGGGCCATGAACCTGCAGCGACCTACAGGGGGAAGGGATTGAGCACCGACGCTCGCCCCACATCGGCGTACGCGCGGCTCACCCGTCTCTCGGTCACCCCCGGCCCCGGGCGTGACCTCGACCGACAAGGAGACCGATGACCCACCCCACCGACTTCTCACCCAGCCGGCGCCGATTCCTGTCGGCCACCCTCGGTCTCGGGGCCGCCGCGACGGTCGGCGGCCTGAGCGCCTGCGGTCCCGGCTCGTCGAGCGTGCCCGGCCAGCAGCAGCCGGTGCCCGGGGGCGGCGGTGCCGAAGGCTACGACGGACCGAACGTCGCCCTGCAGTTCTGGAACGGCTTCACCGGCGGCGACGGCCCGATCATGAAGAAGCTCGTCGACCAGTTCAACACCGAGCATCCCAACATCAAGGTCACGATGAACACCCAGCAGTGGGCGGACTACTACGCCAAGCTGCCCAGTGCGGTCACCGCCGGCAAGGGTCCGGAGGTCGCGATCATGCACGTCGACTCGGTGGCCACCAACGCCGCCCGCCGGGTGATCCAGCCGCTGGACGACGTTGCGACGGCCCTCAAGCTGTCCGAGGCCGACTTCGCCCCGGTGCCGTGGCAGGCCGGCATCTACAACAACCAGCGCTACTCCATCCCGCTCGACGTGCACCCGCTCGGCTTCTACTACAACAAGGTCGTGATGGAGAAGGCCGGGCTGGACCCGGACAAGCCGCCGACCACGAACGACGAGTACATGAGCGCGCTGGACACCCTGAAGGGCAAGGGCGTGGAGGGCCACTGGGCCACCCCGTTCCCGTTCACCGGGTCGATGACGGTGCAGTCGCTGCTCTGGCAGTTCGGCGGCGAGCTGTTCTCGCCCGACGCGTCTGCGGTCACCTGGGCGGACGAGCCCGGTGTCAAGGCGATGACCTGGTTCACCGACCTGGTGAAGAACGGGTACTCACCGGGCAAGCTCGCGCAGGACGCCGACTGGGTCGCCATCAACAACAGCAAGACCGCCTTCAACTGGAACGGCATCTGGCAGGTGAACACCCTGACCGAGGGGAAGGGCAAGAACCTCGGCGTGGCCGCGCTGCCGAACATCGGCGGGAAGAACGCGGCCTGGGCGGGCTCCCACCAGTTCGTGCTGCCCACGCTGAAGACCCCGGACCAGAACAAGAGCCAGGCCGCTCGGGTGTTCCTCAACTGGATCAGCCAGAAGTCCCTGGAGTGGGCCAAGGCCGGGCAGGTGCCGGCCCGCAACGAGGTCCGCGACTCGGCCGAGTTCAAGGCGCTGAAGAACCAGGCGACCCTGGGCGCGCAGGTCAACGACCTGCACTTCCCGCCGGCCGTGGCCGGCATCCAGGACGCCTTCCTGGAGTGGGAGAAGGCGCTGAACGAGTCGGTGCTCGGCATCAAGCAGCCGCAGGCCGCGCTGGCCGACGCCGCCGGCCGGGCCACCAAGATCCTCGAGGCCAACAAGAAGAAGTACGGATAAGCCGGCATGGCACACGCAACTGTCGAGCGGCCGGTGGACGCCTCACCGGCCGCCGGGCGGGGCTCGGGCCACCGCAAGCCGTCCCGCTTCGGCGGTGTCCACGGGTCCAAGGCCACGCCGTACCTGTTCATGCTGCCCTACCTGGCGCTGTTCGTGGCCTTCCTGGTCGTGCCGGCGGTGTTCGGCATCTGGATCAGCCTGCACAGCTGGGACTTCCTGCTGCCGAACAAGCCGTTCGTCGGCCTGGAGAACTACACCGCCCTGTTCGACCCGTCCTCGGTGCAGTACCAGCCGTTCTGGAACGGGCTCAAGGCCACGGCGCTCTTCACCGTGGCCAGCGTGCCCTTCCTGGTCGCCATCCCGCTGCTGCTCGCGGTGCTGCTGAACCGCCGCTTCCCGGGCCGGACGTTCTTCCGGGCGGTGTTCTTCGCGCCGTACGTGCTCGGCGTGGCCGTCATCGGCCTGATGTGGCGTTACCTGCTCGACCCGTCGTTCGGCGCGGTGAACGGCCTGCTGGGTGTGTTCGGCATCCCGCCGGTCAACTGGATCACCGAGCAGCCCTGGGCCTGGGTCTCCCTGGTCGCGGTGACGATCTGGTGGACGATCGGCTTCAACGCGATCATCTACCTCGCCGGTCTGGCTGACATCCCGACCGACCAGTACGAGGCCGCCGACCTGGACGGGGCGAGCAAGCTGCAGCAGTTCCTCTACATCACCGTGCCGGGCCTGCGCCCGGTGCTGATCTTCGTGATCACCACGACGATCCTGGCCAGCGCCAACATGTTCGGGCAGAGCCTGCTGATCACCCAGGGGGCGCCCGGCGACTCCACCCGAACGCTCATCGTGGAGATCATGGAGCGCGGCCTCGGGCAGTACCAGATGGGACAGGCCTCCGCCATGAGCTACGTGCTGGCGATCTTCCTGGGCGTCATCGCCCTGATCAACTTCTGGGTGCTGCGCGACAAGGAGGACGCATGACCGCCGTGCAGAACGTGGGGCCGCAGACCGCGAGCATCACGCCCGGGCTCACCGCCACCGAACCCAGCCGGCGCCGCCGGCTGCGGGGCCGCAACCCGGTGTTCTGGATCGTGATGGTGCTGCTGGCCCTGATCTTCCTGGCCCCGCTGGCGTACATGCTGCTGACCTCGATCAAGAGCACCGGGGAGGCCCGCTCGGTTCCGCCGACCCTGTTCCCGACGGAAGCAACCCTGCAGGCGTTCAACACGCTGTTCTTCGCCGACGAGGCCTCGCCGGTGCTGCTCTGGCTGGTCAACTCGCTGATCGCCGCGACCCTGCACTCGATGCTGGTGGTGGTCATCTCCGCCATGGCTGGCTACGCCCTGGCCCGGATGCAGTTCCCCGGCAAGAAGCTGCTCTTCGGGGTGATCATCGCCACCCTGTTCCTGCCGGCGTTCGTGTTCATGATGCCGAACTTCGAGATCTTGGCCCGGCTGAACTGGCTGGACACCCTGGCCGCGATCGTCGTGCCCGGCGCGGCCGGCGCGTTCGGCGTGTTCTTCATGCGGCAGTTCTTCTCCACGATCCCGATCGCGCTCGAGGAGAGCGCCCGGATCGACGGCGCGGGCCCGTGGCGGACCTTCGTGTCCATCGTGCTGCCCAACGCGCGGCCGGCGATCGTGACGCTGGCGCTGATCTCGTTCCTGGCCAACTGGAACGACTTCATCTTCCCGCTCTACGTGCTGTTCTCCCCCGACCGGCTCACCCTGCCGGTCGGGCTGACCAAGCTGCAGGGCGCCTACACCATCGACTACCCGGTGATCATGGCCGGGGCGGCGATGGCCTCCGTCCCCGTGCTGCTGCTCTACATCTTCGTGCAGCGGTACGTGATCGAGGGTGTGGCCAGCAGCGGCATCCAGGGCTGCCGCCCCGGCCACCGGTACGTCCGCGCGCCCCCCCCGCACCCCGGCAGGCCCGCGCGCGGCCGGGCCCCCCCCCCCCCCCGGGCGCACGTCGTCCTCCACCACCCCCGGCCCGGGTCTGTGGGCCCCGTGATATGCAGGACTTCACCACCCACGATCGGAGAAGCTCGTGACCAACCCGGACTTTCATGAATCCGACCGCACCGGCGAGACCCACCCGCTGGATCCGGACGCGGCGGCCCCCAACCCCGACGCCGACACGGCCGACACCATCGGCGTGCCCGTCGGTTCGGCCCGCGCGGCCGGGGAGAGCGACTTCGTAGACGGAGCCGAGGTCAGCGGCGAGATGGAGGAGGACGACCAGTCGGCCGGCAACCCCATCACGCCGGCCAGCGCCTTCAACGAGACCAACACCGAGGGCTGAGGCCCAGCCGCCGGTATGTGAGGTCCCTCGGTCCCTCGCACCGCACCACCGCGGATGGATGAGGAGGGTCAGCCGGCCTCGGCGACCTGATCGGCGATCTGCGCGACCTTCTCCACGTAGCCCTTCGGGTCGGCCTTGCGCTCCAGGCCCTCGGCGTTCATGTAGCGGACCTTGCCGAAGACGTCGCGCTCGGTCCAGCCGCGGTCGTGGTTGCCGAACACCCAGGCCACGTTGCTGAACGAGTTCGCGTCCCGTCCGTCCAGGAAGTACTTGTTGTTGAGGTACAGCGTGGTGCCGTACGCCGTCTCCGGGTCCGCCGACCACTCGATGATCTTCTTGCCCCAGTACATCCGCATGTAGTTGTGCATGTAGCCCGAGACCTTCATCTCGGTCATCGCCGCGTTCCAGTAGGGGTCGTGGGTCCCCGCCTGCTCCAGCTGCTTGCGGGTGTAGACGTAGTGCCGCCGGTCGCCGGCGTGCTCGGCCAAGGTCCGCCGCGCCCACTCCGGCACACAGGCGTACGCGTCGTAGTCCGGCTCGTAGAACACGAAATTCATCGGCAGCTCGCGGCGGATGATCAGCTCCTCGAGGTAGCCGTCGACGTTCTCCCCGCCGCCCTGCTCCCGCAGCTCCAGCGCGATGTAGAGCGGCGAGATCTGCCCGAAGTGCAGGTACTTGCTCATGTGGGACACGTCGTTGTGCTGCGGCTGGCCCCGGTTCGCCGGGTACGTCGGCAATGCGTGGGAGATGAACGCCCGCAGGATCTCCTTGCCCGCCGTCGTGCCGCCGGCGAAGATCGGCACCGGCGGCACCTCCCGGTCGATCTGCAGCCGGCCGAGCAGGCCGTGCACGTCGCCCACGTCCTCGCCGGGTAGGTCGCGCCCCAGCTGCTTCTCCGGCGTCGCGCTGGGCAGTGGCACCAGGAACCGGTCCAGGTGCCGCGTGATCTTGGGCCGCAGCGTCCGCGCAGCCGTCTCCCGCTTGTTCGAGGCGAGCTCGATCGGCACCACCACGTCGCTCTCGACCTGGATGACCGGACAGGGGGCTTCCCGGGCCACCCGCTCCCGCCAAGCCCGCTGGGGCCGCAGGTAGCCGCGGTCGCAGACCAGCAGCGACGCGTCGCGGGCGAGGTCCAGGGCGACGTCGTCCGGCGCGCCCCGGCGGACGACGAACGCGATCTCCCGCTCCGCGAGCGCCCTGGCCACATCCGCCAGCCCCTCGACCAGGAACGTGTAGTGCCGCAGGTTCGCCTCGGGATAGTCGTCCATCAGCCCGAACGCCACCAGCAGCGGCTGCCCCAGCTCGTTCGCCCGGTGCACCGCGTACTCCAGCGCGTGGTTCAGCTCGGTCCGCTGGGCCTGCTGCATCCAGTAGAGGACGTATGTGCCGTCTGCCGGCTCCGTGCGCTCGCTCAGCGTCGAGACGCGCTCGGCCTGGATCCCCGGGTAGACCTCGGGCGCGGGATCGCTCACGACTCCATCTCTACCGCTCGGCGCCGGGTTGAAACGCGCCGGAGGCCCAGCAGGGCCAGCCAGAGGGTCAGACCGCCCGCCAGCAGCAGCAGGCCATTGGCCGGGTTGAGGTAGGGGCGGACGCGCTCCCCGACCAGGGCGCCGACGAGCAGCAGCAGCGTGGCCTTGGGCACGGTGAAGACGAGGTTCCAGGCCAGGAACCGACGGTAGGGGATCCCGGCGCCGCCGGCCGCGGCGATCACCGGAATGGCCGCGGTGTCGAACACCTTGGCGCCGAGCATGATGCGGGCCAGCCGGCGCTGCACCGACGCCTCCAGGCGGGCCCGCCGTTCGGCCGGCGCGCCCACCCGGGCGAGCAGCCGATTGACCCGGCCGTCCGCCGCTCCGCGCCGGGCCAGCCGTCCCGCGAAGAAGTACGCGCTGTCGGCAGCGACATCGGCGGCGACCACCAGCAGCGCGGCCAGCGCGAAGCTCATCACCCCGGCCGCGACCAGCATCCCCGAGGTGACCATGGCCACCGGGCCCTCCAGGACCGTCAGGACGAACATGACCGCGTAGGGGTACGTCACGACGTAGCTCCACAGCCTGGTCACACGCCCACGCTATGCCGCAGATCGGTGGGTAGCCACCGTCTGCACCTCAGGGATGACCAGAGTTGATCCCTGGTCGCCGGGTCGGGGCCGGGCGCCGACCGGAGTGTCGGGGTGGGCCCCGACGCGGGCCCTGCCCGGGCACCGGCTACCGTCGGTGACATGGAAATCTCTGGGCTCATCACCGCCCTCGTCATCGGACTCATCATCGGCGCCCTCGGCCGGGCCATCGCCCCGGGCCGGCAGAACCTCCCCATCTGGCTCACCCTGCTGATCGGCGTGGCCGCGGCCCTGCTCGGCAGCGCGATCGCCGCCGCCCTGGGCGTCTCGGTGACGCCCGGCATCGACTGGATCGAGCTCATCATCCAGCTCGCTCTGGCCACGGGCGGGGTGATCCTGGTCGCCGGGATCTACTCGCGCCGGGGGGCCCGCGCCTGACGTCGTCGTAGCATCGACTCACCACCAACCAGAGGAGGGACCCCCATGGGTGCCGACGACAAGATCGCCAACAAGACCGAGGAGCTGGCCGGTCAGGCCAAGGAGGCGGTCGGCGACGCAACCGACGACCGCGACCTGCAGGCCGAGGGTCAGGCCGACCAGACCAAGGGCAACCTGAAGCAGGCCGGCGAGAAGATCAAGGACGCCTTCAAGTCCTGAACCACTCACAAGGTGGTCACTCATGCCGGGTACTCCCGGCACAAGTGACCACCTTGTTCGCGTTTAGACCTGCAGCCGCTCGCGGAAGAAGGCGAGCACCTCGTCCACCGCCTGCTGCGACCGCTGGGCGGTGAGCGTCGGATGGCCGCGGCCCGGCAGCTCGACGCGACGGAACGCGGAGCCGAGCTCGCGGTCGAGCCGGTCGAAGCGGGTGCCGGTGGCCGGGTCCTGGGCGAACTTGACCCCGAGCACGGCACAGCCGGCAGCAGCCCGGGCCTTGACCACCTCCAGGTCGGCCGGGGACAGGCCGAGGTCGTCCGCCCGGGCCCGGCCGAACGCGAACGGCAGCGACGGCTGGGCCACCACCGGGGCGGCGACAGAGTGGTCGACCATCATGGCCAGCGCGAAGCCGCCGGTGAAGCACATCCCGAGCGCCCCCACCCCGACGCCGCCGAGCTCGGCGTGCAGGTCCCGGGCCAGGGCCCGCAGCCAGGTCGCCACCGGCGAGGTCCTCCCCACCGCCAGCTTGTTGAACTCCCGGTTCACGCAGACCCGCGGCACCACGGTGGCGAACGCGCCGAGGCTCAGTGGCGCCCCCGGCTCACCGAACAGGTTCGGCATGACCACGGTGAAGCCGGCCTCCACCACCTCGTCGGCGAAGGCGACCACCTCCGGGGTCATCCCGGGCAGCTCGTGCACGATGATGACCCCCGGACCGGAGCCGCGGCGGTAGGTCGGATGGGTGACACCGTCGGCGGTGAAGTTCCCACGGGTCCATCGGTCGAGGCTGGCCACAGGCTTAGTATCGAGCATGCATCCGCTCGACCCCCTCTCCGCCGAGGAGGTCCGGGCCGCCGCACGGATCATCCGCCGCGAGCACGCCACCACCGAAGCCTGGCGCTTCGCCTCCCTCGACCTGGCCGAACCGCCCAAGGCCGACCTGCTGGCCTGGTCCCCGGACGGCGACCCGCTGCCCCGGCAGGCGTTCGCCGTGCTCTGGGACCGGACGACCAACGAGGCGTTCGAGGCGGTCGCCGACCTGACGGCCGACCAGGTCGAGTCCTGGTCGCCCGTGCCGGGGGCGACGCCGAACGTCACGGTGGACGAGTACCACGACCTCGACACGGCGCTCCACGAGCACCCCGACGTGCTGGCCGCGCTCGCCCGCCGGGGCATCACCGAGACCCACCTGGCCATGTTCGACGTCTGGACCTACGGTGCGGCGGTGCTGCCCGAGCGGTGGCGGGGCCGCCGGCTGGGCTGGACCGACATCTGGCTGCGGGCCACCGAGGGCGCCAACCCGTACGCCCACCCGGTCGCCGGCCTGAAGATCATCGTCGACCTGAACACCTTCGAGGTGCTCGAGATCGAGGACCATCACGACCACGGGCTGCCGGAGGTGCAGGG
Organism: uncultured Propionibacteriaceae bacterium; assembly: GCA_964247485.1. Lineage (GTDB taxonomy): Bacteria > Actinomycetota > Actinomycetes > Propionibacteriales > Propionibacteriaceae > Microlunatus. Next base: position 2,373 of record CAXTVE010000049.1, on the reverse strand, counting down.
GGAGTACGACCCGGCCCGGCGCGGTGTCGAGCCCGATGCGCCGCTCAAGCCGCTGATGATCCACCAGCCCGAGGGGACCTCGCTGACCCTCGACGGGCGCCTGCTGACCTGGCAGAACTGGTCACTGCGGATCGGCTTCAACACCCGCGAGGGCCTGGTGCTGCACCAGGTCCGGTTCGCCGACCCGTTCTCCAGTCCTGCGGGTGAGCTGCGTGACATCGCGTACCGGATGTCCTTCGCGGAGATGGTGGTGCCCTATCGCGACCCGGGCTTCGACCACTACCGGCGTACCGCCTTCGACATCGGTGAGTGGGGGCTCGGCGCGATGACCACCTCGCTCGAGCTGGGCTGCGACTGCCTCGGAGAGATCGTCTACCTGGACGCGGTGATCACCGACAGCGGCGGCGAGCCCATCGAGATCCCGCAGGCCATCTGCCTGCACGAGGAGGACGCCGGCGTGCTGTGGAAGCACGTGGACCCATCGGCCGGCACCCAGTCGCGGCGGATGCGGCGGCTGGTCGTGTCCTTCTCGGCCACCGTCGCCAACTACGAATACCTGACCTACTGGCGCTTCTACGCCGACGGCAACATCGAGTGCGAGGTCCGGGCGACCGGGATCATGGTGACCACGCCGCTGGCCACCGACGACGACCGGTCGCCGTACGGCACCAAGGTCGACGTCCGGACCTACGCCCCGATCCACCAGCACTTCATCGTCGCCCGGCTCGACCTGGACGTCGACGGCACCGGCAACACCGCCGTCGAGCTCGATGCGGAGGTGCCGCCGATCAGCCCGGACAACCCGCACGGGCTGGCGATGACGACGAGGGCGACCGAGATCAGCTCCGAGGCGCAGTCCGCCCGCGAGTACCGCTGGGAGACCCAACGGGGCTGGAAGGTGACCAACCCGGACCGGACCAACGCCCACGGGGATCCGGTGGCGTACAAGATCGCCCCGGGGGCGGCGATCCCGCCATTGCTGGACCCGGCGTCCCCGGCGTACGCGCGGTCCCCGGTGATCGGCCACACCCTCTGGGTCACCGCGTACGACGACGCGGAGCGCTGGCCGGCCGGCCCCTACCCCACGCAGTCGGCGGGGGGCGACGGGATCACCCGCTGGATCGAGGCCGACGCGCCGCTGGTGGGCACCGACGTGGTGCTCTGGTACGTCTTCGGCATCCACCATGTCCCCCGGGTCGAGGACTGGCCGATCATGCCGGCCGACACCGTGGCCTTCTGGCTCAAGCCGTCCGGGTTCTTCGACCGCAACCCGGCGCTGGACCTGGCGCCGTGACGCGCTACGGCCCGATGTACGGGCCGGATGTGACCTTCCTCGGCGTGCCGCGGTGCGACCTCGACGACCCGGAGTCGTACGCCGACGCGGATGTGGTCATCCTGGGGGCGCCGTTCGACGGCGGCACCTCGCACCGGCCGGGGACGCGGTTCGGGCCGCAGGCGATCCGGACGACCGACTACCTGGGGCACGACGGGTCGCGACCGTCGCTGGCCCTGCGCACCGACGGGCTGGTCGACCTCCGGGTCTACGACGCCGGCGACGTCGAGATGCCGGCCGGGCACATCGAGCGGTCGCTCGGGGCCCTGGAGCGAGCCGTCGAGCAGGTCGCCCGGGCCGGGGCCATCCCGGTGAGCCTGGGCGGCGACCATTCCATCGCCTTCCCCGACGCCAAGGGCTGCGCCAACGTGCTCGGCGCCGGGCGGGTGTCGATGATCCACTTCGATGCGCACGCCGACACCGGCGACATCGAGCACGGCTCGCTGTGGGGGCACGGGCAGCCGATGCGGCGGCTGATCGAGTCCGGGGCGCTGCGCGGCGACCGCTTCCTGCAGGTCGGGCTGCGGGGCTACTGGCCGCCGCCGGAGACGCTGGACTGGATGGCGGCGCAGCGGATGCGCTCCTACGAGATGACCGAGATCGGGCACCGGGGGCTCACCGAGTGCCTGACCGAGGCGTTCGCCATCGCGACCGACGAGTGCGAGGGTGTCTTCCTGTCGGTCGACATCGACGTCTGCGACCCCGGCCACGCCCCCGGCACCGGGACCCCCGAGCCGGGCGGGCTGTCGGCGCGGGAGCTACTCGACGCCGTACGCCGGATCTGTCTCGAGCTGCCGGTGGTCGGTATCGACGTGGTCGAGGTCAGCCCGCCCTACGACCACGCCGACATCACCGCGGCGCTGGCCAACCGGGTGGTGCTGGAGGCCCTGTCCGCCATCGCCCGCCGCCGGCGAGACGCCGCCGACGGCACCAGCTGGGACCCCGCCCGCCCGCTGCTGGACCGCTGACTCCCCGCCGTTTGAGGCCCCCCGGGGGGGGGGGGGGCGCCCCCCGGGGGGGGCGGGGGGGGGGGGGGGGGG
>CAXTVE010000048.1:1299-12869 GCA_964247485.1 uncultured Propionibacteriaceae bacterium | reverse complement strand
ACGAGTTCGCCGAGAACGAGGACCTGCCCAACACCACCAACCCGGACGACTGGGCCAAGATCTCGGGCAAGAAGGGGGAGCGGATCGTCTTCATCCGCACCCTGATCAGCTCCAAGCAGGGCACCCAGCCGGGCCGCTCCATCGACACGGTCTCCAACACCGGCCAGTACCTCTGAGGCGTGGCGGGCGCCGGAAACCTATGCGGGCCTAGGTTTCCGCCGCTCGGCACAGGTTGCCACCTGTGCTGAGGGAGCGAAAGTTGTGCTGAGTGCGGGCATCGTTCCGTGCAGCTAGCGAAGCGCCTTCTGCTCCAGGTAGCCGAGCATGGCCAGCTTGACCTCGGCCAGGTCGGCGTCGGCGTCGCCGGTGGTCGCCCCGAGGGTGCCGACCACCCCGCGGAACAGGCCGATCATCGTGTCGGCCGCCCGGCGCAGGTCGACGACCGGGCGACCCGGGTTGCGGCGCTGGAGGATCTCGGTGATCCGCACCGCGAAGACCTCGTCGACCGCAGCCGCCGGGCCGACCAGTGCCTCGGGCAGGTCCGGCCGGGTGAAGAGGCTGACGAAGGCGCGGTGGGTGTTCTTGAAGGCGACGATCGGGTCGAGGATCCGGTCGAGCACCTCGGCCAGCGGCACCTGCGCGAGATCCACCTCGTCCAGCGCCGCCTGGTGCGCAGTGGTCACCTCGGTCGCATAGCGCTCACCGAGGGCGCGGGCGATGTGCCCCTTGTCGTCGAAGTACTGGTAGAGCGAGCCGGGGGAGATGCCCGCCGCCGCGGCGATCGCGTTGGTGGTGGCCCGCTCGACGCCGTCGCGCGCGAAGACGGCCACGGCGGCGTCGAGGATCTGCTCCATCCGCTCGACTCCGCGTCGCTGCCGTCGTACGCCGGACGCCCGCTCCATCGGGCCACCGTAACGAAGACCCTTGCGCACTGCGAGCGATTGCTCGTATCCTGCTGATTACGAGCAACTGCTCGCAAAACCATCCAGGAGGTCGTACGCGTGAGCACTGCACTGCCCATCCGCCGGATCGGCGATCTTCCCGTCGGCGCGATCGGTCTCGGCTGCATGGGCCTGGCCATGGTGTATGGCCGGCCCGACCCGGCGGAGGCCCGCGCGACGATCGACCGTGCGCTGGAGCTCGGCGTCACCCACCTGGACACCGCGGACATGTACGGCGACGGGTCCAGCGAACGGTTCCTGGGCGAGACCTTGCGCGGGCGCCGCGACCGGGTGGTGCTGGCCAGCAAGGTCGGCATCCTGACCTGGCCCCGCCTCGGCGTCCCGCGTGGCGTCAACGGCCGGCCCGATCACATCCGCCGGTCGATCGACGGCTCGTTGCGCCGGCTGCGCACCGACCACCTGGATCTCTACTACCTGCACCGCGTCGACCCGCAGGTGCCGATCGAGGAGAGCGTCGGCGCGCTGGCCGAGCTGGTCACCGCGGGCAAGGTCCGCGCACTGGGGGTCAGCGAGGTGACGGCCGACGAGCTCCGCCGCGCGTACGCCGTCCATCCGCTGGCCGCCGTGCAGGCCGAGTGGTCGCTGTTCTCCCGTGACCTGGAGACCGATGTGGTGCCGGCGGCCCGCGAGCTCGGTGTCGGCATCGTCGCCTACAGCCCGATCGGCCGGGGCATGCTCAGCGGGTCCGCGGCCGCCACGACCAAGCTCTCGCTGATGGACTACCGGCGCTTCTTGCCGCGCTGGCGCGCCGCGAACCTGAGGGCGAACCTGCAGGCCGTCGAGGTCGTCTCCGCGGTGGCCCGCGAGCACGGCGCTACCGCCGCCCAGGTCGCCCTGGCCTGGGTGCTCACCCGCGGCGAGGACGTCGTCCCCATCCCGGGCACCAAGCGCCCGCGCTACCTCGAGGAGAACGTCGGCGCGCTGGGAGTCACGCTGACCGAGACCGACCTCGCCCGGCTCGACGGCCTCGTCGCGGTCGGCGGGCGCTATCCCGGGGAGTCCGCGACAGCGGGGGCCGGCGGCCGCCGGGACCGGACGGCCCGGTAGGCCAGTCGCCAGCCGACCAGGAACACCGCCAGCACCACCCCGGCCACGATCACGAAGGACAGCTGCACGCCGCCACCGGTCAGCGCGCGCAGCAGCATGCCGACGGCCAGCGTGCCCACCCAGACGTACGCGCCGCTCGCCACCGCGTCCGGGCGGCGCCAGGTCCGGCCGGCCAGGGAGCCGAGCGCACCCCCGAGCAGGAACGGCCACGCCACCTGCAGCACGTCCGGCAGGGTGACACCCTCGGTGTGACTGGCCCGGCCGACGGCGGCGAAGAGGACGACCGCCGCGCCGTCGGCCACGTTCGCCAGCCAGGATCGCACGCCGGCCAGATTACGCTGGCAGGCATGTCGACCACTGCCGAGCCGACGCCCACCCCGGACGCCGTGCCGCCCCGCCGGGCGAGCCACGTCTTCGGGATCGAGACGGAGTACGGCATCACCGCCCTGACGCCCCGGCCGCCGACGCTGGCGGGCGCGCCGGGGGGCGGCTATCTCGACGACGACCTGCACCCGATGCAGCTGTCCAACCACGTGGTCAAGGCGTACGGCACCTCGGTGGCCGGGCAGCCGGCCGGCTGGGACTACGAGACCGAGACCCCGCTGCGGGACATCCGCGGCTACGAGATCTCCCGGGCCGCCGCCCACCCGGACCAGCTGACCGACTCCGACCTGGGCATGGCCAACGTCATCTTGACCAACGGGGCCCGGCTCTACGTCGACCACGCCCACCCGGAGTACTCCGGGCCGGAGGTGACCTCCGCGCTGGACGCGGTCCGCTACGACAAGGCCGGCGACGCGGTGATGGCCATCGCCGCCCAGCGGGCCACCCAGTCGCTCGGTCGCTCGGTGCGGCTCTACAAGAACAACACCGACGGCAAGGGTGCCTCCTACGGCACCCACGAGAACTACCTGCTGCAGCGCAGCACGCCGTTCGACCGGGTGGTCACCCAGTTCACCGCGCACCTGGTCAGCCGGCAGGTCATCACCGGGGCCGGCCGGGTCGGCATCGGTCAGGCCAGCCAGTCGCCCGGCTTCCAGATCAGCCAGCGGGCGGACTTCTTCGAGGCCGAGGTGGGCCTGGAGACCACCCTCAACCGGCCGATCATCAACACCCGTGACGAGCCGCACGCCGACGCCAGCCGGCACCGCCGGTTGCACGTGATCACCGGCGACGCCAACCTGTCGGAGATCGCCACCTACCTCAAGGTGGGGACGGCGGCCTGGGTGCTGCGGGTGATCGAGGCGGGCGAGCTGGGTCTGGACCTGCGGCTGGACGCGCCGGTCGCCGCGATGCGGGCCGTCAGCCACGACCTCAGCTGCGCGGCTCCGCTGCTGCTGGCCGACGGCCGGTCGTTCTCCCCGGTCGATCTGCAGGAGGCCTACCTGGACGCGTGCCGCACCCACTACGAGCGGGTCGCGGGGGACCTGACCGAGGCGGCCCGGATCGAGGCCAAGGACCTGTTCGGCCGCTGGCAGGAGTGCCTGGACGGGCTGCGCACCGACGTGTTCGCCCTCGCCGACCAGCTCGACTGGGTGGCCAAGCTCAAGCTGATGGAGTCCTACCGGCAGCGCGACGGGCTCGGCTGGGCGGCGCCCAAGCTGGCCATGATCGACCTGCAGTACGCCGACGTCGACCCCCGCCGCAGCCTGTATCGCGCGCTGCTGGCCAAGGGCAAGATGCGCCGGCTGGTCACCGACGACGAGATCGAGCGGGCCCGGACCGCGCCGCCGGAGGACACCCGGGCCTACTTCCGCGGCCGGGTGATGGAGAAGTTCGGCCGCAGCGTGGTGGCCGCGTCCTGGGATTCGGTCATCTTCGACGTGCCCGACCGGCCCGCCCTGCAGCGGATCCCGCTGCTCGACCCGCTGCGCGGCACCCGCGAGCAGGTGGGTCAGATGATCGCCGAGTGCAACACCGTGACCGACCTGTTCGCGGCGTTGGGCCGCTGACGCGAGAACTCAGACTGTCCGGGGTAGTGACTAGGCTGAAGGCCCGCAAGGACAGGAGCAGCCATGGCTGAGTCAGAGCAGAGTCACCGCAAGACGCGGCGTACTGAGGAGCGTGAGGTCGAGGAGCTCACGCCGGCCGACAGCACCCATAAGGCCGAGCTCGACTCCGAGGTGGACTCCCTGCTGGACGAGATCGACGACGTGCTGGAGGTCAACGCCGAGGAGTTCGTGCGCTCCTTCGTGCAGAAGGGCGGGCAGTGAGCGGCCGGTCCCCCCTGGGTGAGCTGACCTCGGAGTACCTCCGGGTGGGGTCGTCGTCCTTCAATGACTTCGTACGCCGGGTCGCGCCGGACGTGCTGCCGTCGATCCACGCGTCGGGCGGAGCCGTCGACCACCTGGCCCCGCACGGCACCACCATCGTGGCGGCCACCTTCCCCGGCGGGGTGGTGGTGGCCGGTGACCGGCGGGCCACCATGGGCAACATCATCGCCCAGCGCGACATCGAGAAGGTGTTCCCGGCCGACGAGTTCTCCATCATCGGGATCGCCGGCGCCGCCGGTATCGCCGTCGAGCTGGTCGGACTGTTCCAGGTGGAGCTGGAGCACTACGAGAAGCTCGAGGGTGCGCCGTTGTCGATGGTCGGCAAGGCCAACCGGCTGGCGACGCTCATCCGGCAGAACCTCGGCATGGCCATGCAGGGCTTCGTCGTGGTGCCGCTGTTCGCCGGCTGGGACCTGGCGGCGGGGGAGGGCCGGATCTTCTCCTACGACGCCACCGGCGGACGCTACGAGGAGCACGCCTTCTTCTCCGTCGGCTCCGGCTCGGTGTTCGCCCGCGGGTCGCTGAAGAAGCTCTACCGCGACGACTTCGGCGCCGACGAGGCCACGATGGCCGTCGTCCAGGCGCTCTACGACGCCGCCGACGACGACTCCGCCACCGGTGGGCCCGACCTGACGCGCAAGATCTTCCCGGTGGTGCTGGTCGCCACCGCCGATGGCGTACAGCGGGTCAGCGAGACCCAGGTCGCCGACATGGTCGCCACGATGATGCAGGGCCGCCAGCAGCGGCCGGACGGGCCGGGAGCGCCCCTGTCATGAAGGACCGATCGTCATGAGCATGCCGTTCTACGTCGCGCCCGAGCAGCAGATGAAAGACCGGGCGGACTTCGCCCGCAAGGGTATCGGTCGGGGCCGGTCGGTGGTGGTGCTGCACTACTCCGACGGCATCCTGTTCGTCGCGGAGAACCCGTCGCAGGCGCTGCACAAGGTCAGCGAGATCTACGACCGGCTCGGCTTCGCCGCCGTCGGCCGCTACAACGAGTTCGAGAACCTGCGGATGGCCGGTATCCGCTACGCCGACTTCCGCGGCTACAGCTACGACCGGACCGACGTGACCGGGCGCGGCCTGGCCAACGCGTACGCGCAGCTGCTCGGCACCATCTTCTCCTCGGGCGGCGAGAAGCCGTACGAGGTGGAGATCGTCGTCGCCGAGCTGGGGGCGACGGGCGCCCAGGACCAAATCTACCGGCTGACCTACGACGGCTCGGTGGCCGACGTGGAGAACTTCGCGGTGATGGGCGGGTCGGCGGAGACGATCACCGAGGTGGTGGGCCGGGAGTTCACCCGGGACCTGAGCCTCGCCGCGGCCACCAGGCTCGCGGTCTCGGCCCTCGGGTCCGACGGCGGGCCGAACGCGACGCCGCGCACCCTCGGCGTGGCCGCCCTGGAGGTGGCCATCCTGGACCGGACCCGGGCGCTGCCGCGCAAGTTCCGCCGGATCACCGGGGACCGGCTGGCCGCGCTGCTGGACGACGACGTGGAGCCGGCCGACCCCGGCCCCGAGGCTCCACCGCAGCTGCCGCCGGAACCGACCGTGCGGGAGACCGTGGTGGGCGAGAGCCCGTGACCGAGCCGGCGCCGCCCGTCGCTGTCGTGGTGGGTGCCGGCCTGATCGGTGCGTCCGTCGGCTGCGCGCTGACCGCAGCCGGCTACGCGGTGCACCTGCAGGACCGGCAGAGCAGCCATGCCCTGGTGGCCGCCGGCCTCGGCGCGGGCACCATCGACCCGGCTGAGCCGGCCGCCGTCGACCTGGTCGTCGTCGCGGTGCCCCCGGACGCCATCGCCGGGGTGGTGGCCGAGAGCCTGACGACGTTCCCACTGGCCGCGGTGACCGATGTCGGGTCCGTGAAGGCCGGGGTGCTGGACGCGCTGTGGCGGCGGTCGGTCGACCTCGACCGCTACGTCGGGTCCCACCCGATGGCCGGCTCGCAGCACTCCGGCCCGATGACCGCGCGGGCCGACCTGTTCGCTGACCGCACCTGGGTGGTCACCCCGCACCGCCGGTCCGCGTCGGCCGCGACCGAGCGCGTGGAGGCGGCGGTCCGGGCGTGCGGCGCGCGGCCGGTGCTGATGGACGTGGACGACCACGACGCGGCGGTCGCGCGGGTGTCCCACCTGCCGCACCTGATGTCGGTGCTGATGGCCGGCCACCTGACCACGGTGCCCGACACCGACCTGATGCTGGCGGGCACGGGGCTGCGGGATGTCACCCGGATCGCGGGCAGCGACCCCGGCCTGTGGGAGCAGATCGTCGGGGCCAACGCGGGGGCGGTGCTGGCCGAGCTGCGCGGCGTCCAGGACCAGCTGGACCTGCTGATCAAGGCGGTCGAGGCGATGCCGAGCGCCGACGAGCTCCGCGGGCAGCTGGAGCGCGGGGTGAGCGGCACCCGCAAGATCCCGGGCAAGCACGGGACCCCGGCCGTGGCGTACAGCCAGGTGGTGGTGGCCATCCCCGATGCGCCGGGAGCGCTGGCCCGGCTCTTCGGCGAGGTGGAGGCGGCCGGGGTCAACATCGAGGACATCGCGATCGAGCACGACCCGGAGCGCGAGGTGGGCTATCTGGCTCTCTCGGTGCGGCCGGAGGCCAGTGCCGAACTGGTGACGCGAATGGTCGCCCACGGGTGGGAAGTTGCCTGACGTTAGGCTGAGGTGATGCCTGAAGCAACGACGGCGACCGTGACGCGGGGGCGACCCCTGGTCGTGGCGATCGACGGACCCAGCGGGTCGGGGAAGTCGAGCACCGCCCGCGGCGTGGCCCGGCGGCTCGGGCTGGATTTTCTCGACACCGGAGCGATGTACCGGGCAGCCACCTGGCTGGCCGTGCGCCGGGGCGTCGACCTCACTGACACGGCTGCGGTGGCGCAGCTGGTGGCCGGTGCCGAGATGGACCTGGTGCTCGAACCGGACGCCTTCACGATCGTGATCGCCGGCACCGACGTGACCGCCGCCATCCGGGCCCCGGAGGTGTCGAAGGTGGTCAGCGCGGTGGCCACCAACCTCGAGGTCCGTGCGGACCTGGTGGGGCGGCAGAAGGAGCTGGTCGCGCAGACCACCCGGGGCATGGTGGCCGAGGGCCGCGACATCACCACCGTGGTCGCGCCGGACGCCGACGTCCGCGTACTCCTGGTCGCCGACCCGCAGGCCCGGATCGCCCGCCGCCACGCCGAGCTGTCCGACCGGGCGGACGTCGCCGCCGTCACTGACCAGGTGATCCGCCGGGACCGGGACGACTCGACCGTGGCCCAGTTCACCTCCGCCGCGCCGGGGGTGACCGTGATCGACTCCACCGAGCTGACCCTGGACGACGTGGTGTCGGCCATCTGCGCCCTCGTGCCGGTCAGCACGCCCGCCGCACCGTGACCACCTCCACCCGGCCGGTGGTCGCGGTGGTCGGCCGACCGAATGTCGGCAAGTCGACGCTGGTCAACCGGATGATCGGCCGCCGCCAGGCGGTGGTCCAGGACGTCCCGGGCGTGACCCGGGACCGGGTGTCCTACGACGCGGAGTGGAACGGGCGTTCCTTCGTCGTCGTGGACACCGGCGGCTGGGCCCCGGACGCGAAGGGGATGGCGGCCCAGATCGCCGAGCAGGCCGAGCTGGCCATCGCCGCCGCCGACGCGGTGGTGTTCGTGGTCGACGCGACGGTCGGCACCCAGGACGTGGACGAGGCCGTTGTGCAGGTGCTGCGTCGCAGCCGCAAGCCGGTCGTGCTGGCGGCGAACAAGGTCGACGACCAGCGGGCCGAGGCCGAGGCGGCCGCGATGTGGAACCTCGGGCTCGGCGAGCCGTACGCGGTGTCGGCCCTGCACGGGCGGGGGAGCGGCGACCTGCTCGACGCCGTGCTCGACGTCCTGCCGGCGGGTCCGAGGGCGGGCGACGAACCGGAGTCGGGGCCGCGTCGGGTCGCGATTGTGGGCAAGCCCAACGTCGGCAAGTCGAGCCTGCTGAACAAGCTGGCCCGGCAGCAGCGGGTGGTGGTCGACGACGCGGCGGGTACCACCGTCGACCCGGTCGACGAGCTGGTCGAGGTGGACGGCGAGATCTATCAGTTCATCGACACCGCGGGGATCCGGCGGCGGGTCAAGGAGGCCTCCGGGCACGAGTACTACGCCAGCCTGCGCACCCACGGGGCGATCGAGCGGGCCGAGGTGTGCGTGGTCGTCGTCGACGCGAGCGAGCCGGTGACCGAGCAGGACCTGCGGATCCTCACCTCGGTGGAGGAGACCGGCCGCGCCCTGGTGATCGCCTTCAACAAGTGGGACCTGACCGACGAGGAGCGGCGGCGCTACCTCAAGCGGGAGATCGAGCGGGACCTGGTCCAGTTCGAGTGGGCGGCCAAGGTCAACATCTCCGCCACCACCGGCCGGCACGTGGACCGGCTCGGGCCGTCGCTGCAGGAGGCGCTGGGCGGCTGGGAGACCCGGATCTCGACCGGGCCCCTGAACGCCTTCCTCGGCCGGGTGGTCGCCGCCCACCCGCACCCCGTACGCGGGGGCAAGCAGCCCCGGATCCTGTTCGGCACCCAGGCCCAGACCGGCCCACCGACCTTCGTCCTGTTCACGTCGGGCTCGATCGAGCCGGGCTACCTGCGGTTCATCGAGCGCCGGCTGCGCGAGGAGTTCGGCTTCGTCGGCACCCCGGTGCACGTGGAGGTCCGGGCCCGGGAGAAGCGCAAGCGCTAGATCCGGCCGCGTCGCGCCTGCAGGTCGACCCAGATGCTGTCCAGCGCGCCGCGTACGAACTCCTCGGCGACGGCCGCCGGCTGCATCCAGGGCAGGTGGCCGTTGAGCTCCAGCAGCACCAGCCCGTGCAGCCGGGCCCAGGCCTGGAACAGCACCGCGGCGCGGGCCGCGGACAGGCCCGGGGCGAGCACCCGGCCAACCCCGGCCAGGGTCTGCTGCAGCCGGGGCTCGAGGTCGGCGTCCGCGGCGGTCACCGGTTCGGGCCAGCCATCGAAGATCAGCTGGGCGAACAGCGTGCCCAGCCGTTGGGCCGGGGCCACGGTCGGGCCGCCCTCGGGGGCGGCGTACCCGGGGATCGGGTCGCCGTAGATGAGCAGGAAGCGGGCGCGGTTGTCCAGGGCCCACCGCCGGTAGGCGAGGCTGACGTCGGCCAGCCGGCCCTCGGGCGTACGGTCGGCGGCGCGGGTGGCGACGCGCTCGAGTGAGGCGACGAAGTCCTCGTGGGTGTCGGCGACCAGGTCGGTGATCAGCGCGTCCCGGCCCGGGTAGTAGTGGTAGAGCGCCTGGACGCTGGTGCCGAGCTCACGGGCCACCGCCCGCAGGGAGAGCGAGGCCGCCGAGTCGGCGGCCATCTGGCGGAGCGCCACCTCCTTGATCTCGGCGATGGTCGCGGCGTGCGGCCGCTGCCGGAGACGGAGCCGGGGCGATGCGGGGGCGGTGGCCATGCTCACTTCTTACCCGCCGACCGGTTGGGCGACGGCCGGGCGCGCCGCGACCCCGGGAGCCGGCTCGCGGCCGAGGAGGTAGCGCAGCACCAGGTGGGCGGCCAGGCCGACGGGTGAGACGAGGATGGTGACGAACAGCACCGGCGACTCGACCAGCGCCGGGACCCGGCGCCGCCGGGCGTCCAGGAACATCCAGCGCCCGACGAACAGGTCGAAGGTGATCAGGTGCGCCCAGATCGCCGCGGCGCCGACGGGAGAGCCGAGCAGACCCTGCAGCCCGGCCAGCGACGGGTTCGTGTAGGTCGACCAGAACAGGCCGAAGTTCGGCAGCATGACCGCCAGGCAGACGGCCAGTGGCGGCACCACGATCAGCGGCGAGCGGACGATCGTGGTCGTCGTCTTCCACCGGGGCGCGAGGATGATCAGGGCCCAGCCGGGTACGACGACCGGGAAGGTGATCGCGAACAGCGCCTCGGGGCTCACCGGGCCACCGTGTCGAGGGCGCGGTCGGCAGCGGGACTCTGGCCGGACCGGACGACCAGGGCGGCGGCAGCAGCCGTGCCGGAGGCGCGGGCCGCGGCGGCGCCCAGCACGGGCAGGCTCGGCCCGAGCAACGGTTCGCCGCGCAGCGCCTGCCAGGTGACCAGGACCACCAGGCCGGCGTACGCGGCCCCGGCGAGCAGGACCAGGCGCGTCCGGACGGTCTCGGTCAGTCGGCCGGCGCCCAGCAGGGCGAGTCCCGCGGCCAGCAGCGGGAGGGCCTGCAGCCCGTGCATGCCGATGAAGTGCCCGATGCGGAGATCGCCGCCGGTCGTACTCCAACCGACGAGCGGCAGGCCCGGTCCGCCGTCAGCCACGCCGACGGAGTGCGCTCCCGCTGGCGTACGGGTGCTCATGTCCAGCCCGGGGATCGGCTCGGGGGTCGCGCTGACCATCAGGAAGCCGACCGACATGCCGATCATCGCGATGACCAGCCCGAGCCGGACGGCCCAACGGGTGGCCGAATCGGGGATCGGGGTGGCCAGCAGCAGGCTCGCGATGATCAGGTTGGCCAGCCAGAGCACCGCGATGGTGGCGCCCATCAGGCTGTAGAGGGCCACGCTCTGCGGCGTGCTGTTGTTGAAGTGGCTCGATGTGCCGCGGGCGGCCTGGCCGAGGATGACGGCCATCTCGATCGCCGACGCCAGGGCGATGACCGTTCCGACCCACCAGCCGACGCGGCGGCCGCGGCTGAGCAGGGAGATCATCCAGGCGAGCACCGGGGCGTAGAGCAGGAACGACACGCTGAACTTGAACGGCTTGGCCCACAGCGGGGCGCCGAGCAGGGTGCGGTCGTCGAGGATCATGCCACCGACCGAGAACAGGGCGCTCGCCACCATGGCCACGGCCAGGGCTGTCAGCGGCCAGTGCCAGGCGAGCGGGTTGCGGATGGCGACGGCTGGGTCGCCCTGGGTCCGCGTCCAGTCGAACACGCGGTCGGTCAGTGTGGTCATCTCAGCCTCCGGTGGGGACCTATTGAGTCGAACACTAACCTTTTTACTTAACACTGTCAATCAAAGCGACTATCGCTCGGAAGTCTTCCGGTCACCTGGTACGGCTCCGCTTCATCGGCCATCAGGCCTGCGGTCCGCTGCGGTCCTGGGCGGCGAGGGTGACCGACGACCGGTCCTGGTACGCGGGCCGGGCGGAGAGGTCCAGCACGGTCGAGCCGCCAGTCAGGTCGTCCAGCGCCTCGGCCGGGATCAGCGCCACCAGAGGCTTGCCGTGCCGGGTCAGAACGATCCGCTCCTTGCCGAAACCGACCCTGTTGATCAGCTCGGAGAACTGTGCCCTGGCCTCGGTCACCGGAATCTCATCGGTCATG
>CAXTVE010000048.1:0-1199 GCA_964247485.1 uncultured Propionibacteriaceae bacterium | reverse complement strand
CTCGGTCTGGTCGCCCTGGCCACCGGGGTAGTGATGCGGCTGCCCGCCGGCGTCCTGGTGGACCGGGCGCCGCTCCGCCGACTCCTGATCGGCAGTGACCTGCTTCGGGCGATCGCCACGTCGGTCCTCGTGGTGAGCCTGCTGACGGGTCAGCTGAGGTTGTGGCAGCTGCTGGCGGTCGCGGCGGTCAACGCGGTGGCAGCGACGTTCCGTGAGATCGGTCACTCGGCAGCGCTGCGGCACGTCGTCCCCGCCGCGCAGCTGCCCGCGGCCTTCGCCCTCGACGACGGGCGTCGGCACGCGGTGAGTCTGGCCGGGCAGCCGGCGGGCGGACTGCTCTATGCCATCGCCCCGGCGGGGACCCTGGTGTCCGACGCCGTCTCGTCGGTGATCAGTGCCGTGCTGGCCGCGACCATCGAGCACCCGCTTCGCGACCGGGATATCGAGCCGGCCCCACCGGGGCGCCTGCGCCACGACCTGTTGACCGGCCTGGCCTTCCTGTGGCGGGAGCCCTTCCTCCGGGCGACCCTGTTCGCTGCGGGCGGCTATCAGCTGGTGTTCGCGGCGGCCATGTTCGCGCTGATCGCCAGCATCACGGCCGGGGGAGCATCACCGGCCGAGCTCGGCGGATTGTTCGCGATCGCCGCCGTGGGCGGCATCGTCGGCGCAGTCCTCGCCCCCACGCTGCAGGCTCGCCTCGGGGTGAGGTCGGTGATGGTGATGGGCTGGACGGCGGCGGTCGTCTTCCTCGTGCTCAGCTGGGTCCACGCGCCCCTACTGGCCGGCTTCATGATCGGCTGCATCTACGTCACCTCGGCCCCGGCCAACGCACTCCTACTGGCGGCCCAGGTCGACCGCACGCCGGGACCCCTGCAGGGGCGGGTGATGTCCGCGTCCTTCCTGATCGCGGGGATCGCCGCGCCCCTCGGTCCGCCGCTCAGCGGCGCACTGCTCGATGCAGCCGGTCCGGCTCGCACCTTCGTCGCCGTTGCGGCTCTGACGGCACTCGTCACCGTGACCGTCCACCTCAGCCGGGCCGTGCGCTCCTACCGACACCCTGCTGACGGGACGGGGGATGCGGATCGCGCCGTCCCGATCTCGTAGTAGAGTTCCCCCTCGTGGCCTGGGGTGACCCGGGTTCGCGGGCTGTGGCGCAGCTTGGTAGCGCACTTGACTGGGGGTCAAGGGGTCGCAGGTTC
>CAXTVE010000047.1:4135-12960 GCA_964247485.1 uncultured Propionibacteriaceae bacterium | reverse complement strand
GCTCCCGGGCGTCCTCGACCCGCTTCATGAACGCCCCGGATCCGACCTTGACGTCGAGCACCAGGGCGCCGGTACCCTCGGCGATCTTCTTGCTCATGATCGAGGACGCGATCAGCGGGATCGACTCGACCGTGCCGGTGACGTCGCGCAGCGCGTACAGCTTCTTGTCGGCCGGCGCCAGCCCCGACCCGGCGGCACAGATGACCGCGCCGACCTCCTCCAGCTGGGCCAGCATCTCGGCGTTGCTGAGCGCGGCCCGCCAGCCGGGGATGGCCTCGAGCTTGTCCAGGGTGCCGCCGGTGTGGCCGAGGCCCCGTCCGGACAGCTGCGGCACGGCCACGCCGCAG
Source organism: uncultured Propionibacteriaceae bacterium (assembly GCA_964247485.1). Classification (GTDB taxonomy): domain Bacteria; phylum Actinomycetota; class Actinomycetes; order Propionibacteriales; family Propionibacteriaceae; genus Microlunatus. The sequence continues at coordinate 12,613 of CAXTVE010000047.1, read as the reverse complement.
GCGGCGACCAGCGGGGCCAGCGGCAGGGTGATCTTGTCGCCCACCCCGCCGGTGGAGTGCTTGTCGGCGGTCGGCCGGGACAGCCCGGAGAAGTCCAGCCGCTCGCCGGACGCGATCATCGCCGCGGTCCACCGGCTGAGCTCTCCGGGGCCGAGCCCGCGCAGCAGGACGGCCATGGCCAGGGCGGCCATCTGCTCCTCGGCGACCTCGCCGGCGGTGTAGGCGGCGATGACCCAGTCGATCGCGGCGTCGCTCAGCTCGCCGCCGTCCCGCTTGGTGCGGATGACCTCCACCGGGTCGAACGTCCGCGGGGGAGCGGGGGGCTCCGCCCTCCCGGGACCGGCGGCGGCGGCGCTCATGGGCCGGACTGTACCGCGAGAGAGCCCCATGGCCGGCCGCTACGCTGAGCGGGTGCGTATTGCCCGGTTCGCCGCTGGCGGCGACCCCCAGTACGGGATCGTCGAGCTGGCCGGCGACGGCGGATCGCATCCCGACACCGTCTCGGTCCTCACCGGCGACCCGATCGCCATGCCCGTCCAACTGACCGGCGAGCGCCGCGAGCTCGACGGAGTCCGTCTGCTCGCCCCGGTGATCCCGCGCAGCAAGGTGGTCGGTGTGGGTCGCAACTACGCCGCGCACGCCGCCGAGCTGGGCCACGAGCTGCCGGTCACCCCGCTCACGTTCCTCAAGCCCAACACGGCGGTGATCGGGCCGGACGAGTCGATCATCTACCCCAGGGCTACGTCCGACCTGCACTTCGAGGGCGAGCTGGCCGTGGTCATCGGGCGGATCTGTCGCGAGGTGCCCGTCGCCCGGGTGTCGGAGGTGGTGTTCGGCTACACCGTGGCCAACGACGTCACCGCGCGCGACCTGCAGCGCACCGACGACCAGTGGGCGCGGGCCAAGGGCTACGACACGTTCTGTCCGCTGGGCCCGTGGATCACCACCCACCAGAGCCTCGACGAGGTGGGCGACCTCACCGTCCGCACCACGCTCGACGGCGAGGTCAAGCAGGACGGGACCACCAAGGACATGATCTTCACCGTGGCCGAGCTGGTCGCGTACGTGTCCTCCTACACCACGCTGCTGCCCGGCGACGTGATCCTCACCGGTACCCCGGAGGGGGTCGGGCCGATGCTGGCCGGTCAGCAGGTCACGGTGGAGATCGAGGGCATCGGCTCCCTGACCAACCCGGTCGCGTCCGCGCAGGGGGATGCTGCGTGAGCGGCCGCGCCGATGCCCGGGTCCTCGGTGACCTCGCGCCGGAGCAGGTCCGGGTCCGCTTCCCGCCGTCGCCGACCGGCAACCTGCACGTCGGGGCGGTGCGCAGCGCCCTGTTCAACTGGGCGTTCGCCCACCACTACGGGGGCACCTTCGTGCTCCGGGTCGAGGACACCGATGCCGGCCGCAACCTGGCCGAGTCATACCAGGGGCTGTACGACTCGCTGAGCTGGCTGGGACTGACCTGGGACGAGGGTCCCGGCGTCGGCGGACCGCACGCGCCCTACATCCAGTCCGAACGCGGCGACATCTACCGCGACGTGGTGGCCCGGCTGCTGGACAGCGGCCATGCCTACCGCTGCTACTGCACCCGCGAGGAGATCGAGGCCCGCGAGGCCGCCCGGCCCTCGGGTGCGCCGTCGGGCTACGACGGCTTCTGCCGCGACCTCGGCGCCGAGCGGGTGGCCGAGCTGGAGCGGGTGGGCGCCCCGGCGGTGGTCCGGATGCGCGTACCCGACGGCGAGATCGGCTTCGACGACCTGGTCCGCGGACCGATCAGTTTCGCGGGGGCCCACGTACCGGACTACGTTCTCGTCCGGGCCAGCGGCGACCCGCTCTACACCCTGGTCAACCCCGTGGACGACTCGCTGATGCAGATCACGCATGTGCTGCGGGGGGAGGACCTGCTGCCGTCCACGCCGCGACAGGTCGTGCTCTACCGCGCGCTCGCCGAGATCGGCGTGGGCAGCGGGCGCACGCCGGTCTTCGGCCACCTGCCGAGCGTGCTGGGGGAGGGCAACCGCAAGCTGTCCAAACGGGACCAGGGCTCGGGCCTGGCCGAGTACCAGCGGCTGGGGTATCTGCCCGAGGGGCTGCTCAACTACCTCGCCCTGCTCGGCTGGGCGATCGCCGACGACCGGGATGTCTTCTCGCGCGAGGAGATGGTCGAGGCCTTCGACGTGCTGCGGGTGAACGCCAACCCGGCCCGGTTCGACGCCAAGAAGTGCGAGGCGATCAACGCCGCGCACATCCGGCTGCTGGCGGCCGACGACCTGGTCGCGCAGCTGGTGCCGTTCCTGGTCGGGGCCGGCCTGGTCGCCGACCCGCCGACGCCGGAGGAGCAGGAGCGGCTGGCCGCGGCCGCGCCGCTGGTGCAGGAGCGCATCTCCACCCTGGCTGAGGCGGTGGACATGCTGGCCTTCCTGTTCCGGCGTGACGCCGACATCGCGATCGAGCCGGACGCCGGGCTGAAGCCGGACTCCGCGCCTGCGCTGGACGCCGCCGAGGCGGCACTGCGCGACCTCGCGCCGTTCGACCGGACGGGCATCGAGGCGGCGCTGCGGGCCGCCCTGGTGGAGCGGCTCGGTCTCAAGCCCCGGCTGGCGTTCGCTCCCGTGCGGGCCGCGCTGACCGGGCGGCGGATCTCACCGCCGCTGTTCGAGTCGATCGAGCTGCTGGGCCGGGACTCGACCCTGGCCCGGATCGACGCCGCCCGCGCGGCGCTGGACGCCTGAGCCGGTGCCCAAGTCCCGCAAGCGGAGTACCGCCCCGCGGACGGGGAGTCGCCCCCGGTCCGGCCCGGGACCCCGGCCCGCCGGGAACCGCTCCAGAACGCCCCGCCCGGCCGCGCTGGCTCCCGCCGCCCCGCTGGTCGACCCGGGCGTGCTGCCGCCGGACGGCGTGGCCTACCCCCAGATCTTGCGCGGCGAGAGCTACGTCTGGTGGCGCTCGGTGCTGGGGGTGGTCTTCGGGGTGTCGATGTTCATCCTGCTCACCTCGGTGGTCAGCCGGGCCCTGGTCACCCTGTCCTGGGCGCTCAGTGCGCCGGACTACTCCTACGCCGACTACTACAACGAGGCGTTCGGCTTCGAGCGGCCCGCCGGCATGGTCGCGACCAACCTGGGCATCGCCACGCTGGTCCCGATCGCCTGGGTGCTGATGGTGGGCGTGCACCAGGTCCGGCCGCGCTGGTTGAGCTCGGTGCAGCCGCGGATCCGCTGGCGCTACCTGCTGGGCTGTCTGCTCATCGCCGTGGTGGTGCTGAACGGGGTCCTGCTGCTGACCACCGTGATCGGCGGCGAGCCGCTGCGGTTCAGCCCGCAGGCGGGCTTCTGGGGCTTCCTGGTCGTCATCGTGCTGACCTCGCCGCTGCAGGCGATCGCCGAGGAGGTGTTCTTCCGTGGCTACCTGATGCAGGCGCTGGGCAGCCTGGTCGCCCAGCCGTGGTTCGGGGTGGTGGTGTCGGCGGTGGTGTTCGCGCTGCTGCACGGGTTGCAGAACCCGGCCCTGTTCGCGGCCCGGCTGGCCTTCGGCCTGCTGGCCGGGGTGCTGGTGTGGCTCACCGGCGGCCTCGAGGCCGGGATCGCCGTGCACATCGTGAACAACGTCTTCGCCTACGCCATCGCCGGGGTGACGAGCTCGATCGCGACCCTCAAGGCGATCCGGGAGATCACCTGGGCCGACGCAGCCGTCGACATCGGCGGTTTCGCGCTGTGCGCGCTGGCGGCATACGGGTTGTTCCGGCTGCTGCGGCTGCGCAATCGGGTCCAGCTGACCGCGCGGCGGTAACCGGTTTGGAGTCGGAGCGGGGAGGCCGTGTAATGTTGACCCTCGCGTCCCGGCGGGTGCTGAGCATCCGGCGACGGCGTAGGTGGGGTATAGGGTAATTGGCAGCCCGACTGGTTCTGGTCCAGTTAGTCTAGGTTCGAGTCCTAGTACCCCAGCGGCGTGGAGAGCCCCGCAGTTCGCTGACCACCAGCGGAATTGCTAGGCTGTCGCGGTCTGGTTCGCCAGACTCACCAGCTAGGGCCCCGTTGTGTAGCGGCCTAGCACGCTGCCCTCTCAAGGCAGTAGCGCGGGTTCGAATCCCGTCGGGGCTACCAGTCTGACCTGCTTCTGACCAGCGCAGGAGGAACGGACATGGCTACTGCGATCGTCGCCGCCGTGCAGGCCGCCTACATCCTGATGGACCAGCTAGCCTGTCTCGACAAGACAGTCACGCTGCTGGGTGAGGCCGCCCGGGGCGGCGCGCGGATCGTGGTCTTCCCCGAGGCGTTCATCCCGGGGACACCCATCTGGATCGACTCCAGACCGATCTGGGACGGCGACGGGGACTGGTACGCGATGCTGGTCGACCAGGCCGTGGTGGTGCCCGGCCCGGTCACCGACGCACTCGCCGCCGCCGCCCGCACGAACGGCGCGTATCTCGTGATCGGGGTCCAGGAACGCGAGCCCCACGGCGCCACCATCTACAACACGACCCTCTACTTCGGCCCCGACGGCGCCCTGCTGGGGAAGCACCGCAAGCTGGTGCCCACCGGTTCCGAGCGCACGGTGTGGGGCATGGGCGACGGCTCCACCCTCCCGGTGATCGACACCCCGTTCGGGCGGCTGTCCGGGTTGACGTGCTGGGAGAACTTCATGCCGCTGGCCCGCTACTACCTCTACAGCCAGGGGGTCGACATCTGGGCCGCCCCGACCCTCGCCCCGAGCGACGGCTGGGTCGCCACGATGCGACACATCGCCCTGGAAGGCCGCTGCTATGTCCTCGGGGTCAACCCGTGCCTCCACCTCGACCAGGTGCCGGCTGACTTCCCGCACCGCGAGCGCCTCTGGACCGTCGAGGAGGGCGACGGAGGATGGGTGGAACACGGCAACAGCCTCATCGTCGACCCCACCGGGAAGATCCTGGCCGGACCGGCCCAGCACGAGGAGACGATTCTGTACGCCGATGTCGACCTGGCCTCGGTCCGCGCGGCCCGCCGGTTCTTCGACCCGGTCGGCCACTACAGCCGCCCCGACATCTTCCGGCTGCAGGTGGACACCCGCGCCCGACCGCCCGTCGTCACCCAGCAGGCACCGGACACCCTGGCGACGTCTGATCAGGCGGACTGAGCCTCCCGGCTGGCCGGGGCGCGGCTGAGCTGGGTGTCGCCGGTGGGTGTGTGGGTCGCGATGAGCTCGGGGAGTCCCCGGGCCCGACCGTGCCGGTCTCGACCCGCAGCCGGGCTGCGCACGGGTGGGTTGCGGCGTCGCCCCGTCAGCTGAGCCGGCCCGGGAGTCAGGCCCGGCTACGCCGGAGCGTCCGGCTGCTCCGGGAGCGCGTCCAGCGGCACGAAGGTCATGGGCCCGTAGCGGACTGTTCGATCCTCGGCGAAGACGACCGGCTCGCCGACGGCGCCGTAGCCGCCACCGGCCCTGATCCGGAACCGGTCCGGCGCGACGGCTTCGAGCTCGTCCACGTCCTCGACCGGCTCCCAGCGGGTGGGATCGATCGCCAGCAGCCGGTGGCCGAGCACGCCGATGTCGACCACGGACCACAGGTTCCGCCAGCGACCGGTGTGCGCCAGCACCTCCGGACCGAACCCCGGGCCGTCCGGCGGATGGGACCGGGCGTCGTCGACGAGCTTCAGCACCCCGGCGGCCAGCTGGCTGGCGGGACCGTCGATGGCGTTGGTGAGCGCCGTGACGACCAGTCCGTCGTCGGCGTCCACCAGGGTCCGCGTGATGTGCCCGGGAAAGCCCCCGCCATGGCCGACCATGCGGTGTTCGCCGAAGGTCTCGCTGGCCATCCCCAGGCCGTAGCCGGGCCCGTCGGGCCGCCGGGGATCGGCGAGGTTGGCGGTCCGCTGCATCAGCCGCTTGGAGCGGTCCGTGATCAGCCGGGTGTCGCCGAGGGCATGGGCGGAGAAGTACGACACCAGATCCTCAGCGGTCGAGGTGACCCCGGCGGCGGCATCGAGGGCGCGGGTGTCGACCGGGTCGATCCGGTGGCGCCGGAGCCCGGTCGCCAGGCTGCTGTACCCGGTGGCGTAGTCACCGGCCCGGTCCGGTCGGTAGGTCCCTGTGGTGTTGGTCAGGTCGAGCGGCGCGCCGATGTGCCGCTGGACCGCTTCCTCGAATCGGTCACCGGTGACCGACTCGATGACCGCACCGAGCAGCCCGTAGCCGAGATTGCTGTAGGCGAAGAGCTCGCCCGGAGGTCGCTTGACGGTCGAGACCATCGCCACCAGCTCGGTCCGGTCGGGGAACGGCCGGGTGCCCTGCCAGAAGTCCCCGTCGGCCCCGTCGCGCAGTGCGCCGGCGGTGTGCTCGAGCAGCTCCCGGATCCTGGTGTCGCCGATCTCCGCCTCCGCGAGCTCGGGCAGGTGATCGCGGAGTCGGTCGTCGAGAGCCAGCCGTTCGCGCTCGACCAGCTGCAGAATGAGGGTGGCCGTGAACGTCTTGGAGTGTGAGGCGACCCGGAACAGGTGGTCGGTCCGCATCCGCTGCCGGCCCGCCAGGTCGGCGTACCCGTAGGCCCGGGAGAAGAGCAGCTTCCCCCGATGGCCGACGGCCACCTGGGCGCCCGGGGTCCGGGTGTGCCAGACCCGGTAAGCCAGCCAGCGGTCGATGGTGGCGAGCGTGCCCTGGTCGAGGACGGAGTCAGTGTCGGTCATGGTGAGCGTCACCCTAGATCGAGTCCGTCGCGCGGCGAACCTCCGTCAGCGGCTGGGGTCGTAGGACTCCCGCGACCGGCCGCGACGCTCGGCCCCGACCCGGACCGCGTGCACCAGCAGGTCCCCGTCCAATGGCCCCGCGAGCAGCAGCAGCCCCACGGCGATCAGCTCGTAGCCCTCGTGGGTCTCCGGAGCGGCGAACCACCAGCCGGCGATCAGGCCCGCGGTCTCGATCCGCAGGTCGTCGCGCCCCTCCGCCTCCGCCCGCAGCCGGTCGATCACCGACTGGAACATCGGCTCCTGCGCGGCCAGCAGCGCCTCCCCGTGCAGCCGCGCCGAACGGGTCTGGTCGTCGGTGGGCATGTGGCCAGTATCGAACACATGTTCTTATCCGGGAGTTGCGATCCGGTCAAGATTGGCTCAGGCCGGCGGTGAACGCGGCGATCGCCGCCAGTTCGGGCCGATACCCGTCGGTGGTGTCGACGTCGAGGGTCGGGACTCCCAGCGTCAGCGGGGTGAACGGCGGCGCCGCCGCCAGATGCTCGGCGTCGGCGTGGGCCGCTCGGGTCGACTGCGTCCGCTGCCGGCGCCGCATCCGGTCCCAGGCCTCGTCCTGGGCGAGCCGGCAGCGGATCACCCGCAGGTCGGCCAGGTTGTCCAGCAGCCCGAGGCCCTCGGTCCAGAGCCGGTGCTGAAAGGCCGCCTCGGCGACCGTGGTCACCCCGGCCCGCAGCAGCAGGTCGAGATTGGCGAAGAACACCCCGTAGGTGCGTAGTGTCAGCGGGTCGGTCGTGGCTGGCACGAAGCCCGGCTCGGCGGCGACCATGCCCTCCTTGATCGCGTCGCGGGACACGACCGGGGCACCCAGGGCCGCGCCGACCGCGTACGCCAGGGTGGTCTTTCCGGAGCCGGCAGGCCCGGTGACCAGGATCAGGGTGGGCCGGCCCACCGTCGCCTCAGGCCTTCACCTCGGGCTGCTGGGCCCCTTCCGCGAGCAGGCCGATGCTTTCGAGCTTGTCGGCCAGCCCCGCACCGTCTGGAGCGTAGAGCCAGGGCACGCGGGAGCCGTCGGAGGGGGCCCGACCGCGCGTCGTGCCGCCGGCAAGCACCGCCTCGCCCGGGCTCAGCTGGCGGATGCAGACCGCGGCCGCGTTGTCCGGGTGCGCCCGCACGAAGTCGCCGTAGATCTCCGGGTCGTGCTGGCCGTCGTCGCCGATCAGCAGCCAGGTGATCTGCGGGAACTCCCGGGCCAGCCGCTCCAGCGAGAGCCGCTTGTGCTCCTGGCCGCTGCGGAACCAGCGGTCGGCGGTCGGTCCCCAGTCGGTGAGCAGCAGAGCGCCGGCGGGGTAGAGGTTGCGGGACAGGAACCGGGTCAGGGTCGGCGCGACGTTCCAGGCGCCCGTCGACAGATAGACCACGGGAGCACCCGGGTGCTGGTCGGTCAGCCGCTCGTACAGCACCGGCATGCCGGGGGTGGTCGCCCGGGCGTGCTCGTTGACGACGAACGTGTGCCAGGCCGCGAGCATCGGCCGGGGCAGGGCTGTCACCATCACCGTGTCGTCGATGTCGGACACGATCCCGAACCTCAGCTGCGGGTCGACGATGAAGATGTTGGCGGTCGCGACCGCCGAGTCCTCCGCACTGAGGCCGACCTCGTGCCAGCCGGGCGCCAGGTCGACGTCGAGGGTCGCGTCGATGATGCCGCTGTGGTCGGCCTGCACGGTCTGGGTCGTGCCCCCGACCTCGACCCGGACGGTGGCGTTCTCCACCGGCACGTTGATGAAGTTGCGCCAGCCGCGGCCGCCGATCGGCTCGGCGG
>CAXTVE010000047.1:0-4125 GCA_964247485.1 uncultured Propionibacteriaceae bacterium | reverse complement strand
CCCCGGCGGGGGGGGGCCCCCCCCGGCCGGTTGCGGCGGGGGCCCCCGCGCGGCCCGCGGCGGGGGGGGGGGCCCGGCCGCAGCTCGCTGCGGGTCAGCAGCACCCGGCCGAGGATCCGGATCCAGTCCGTGGACCCGTACCCGGTGTGGGGGACCACATACGCCACGGCCCCGTCCTCCCGCGCCCGACGCGCCCGCCAGCGGTGGAACGCCCGGTCGAGCCGCGCCGCCCGGTGGATCTCAGGAGCCGCCATGGCCCCCAACCTAACGGGCGCCGCTCCCCGTGTCAGGGGCTGGGGCGTGTCCGCCAGCTGCCTGACCCGGGCACGCCCGCGGGGGTGCGAGGGGGGTCGTCCCCCCTTGCCGGGAACGGTCTGCTACTCCCCGCCGTTGCGGCGGAGCACCTCGCTGAGCCGCTCGGCGGCGGCGATCACGGCCGGGGCGTGCAGCCGTCCGGGCTGCCGGGAGAGCCGCTCGATGGGTCCGGAGACACTGACGGCGGCGATCACCTTGCCGGACGGCGACCGGACCGGGGCGGAGACCGACGCCACCCCCGCTTCACGCTCGCCCACTGAGTGGGCCCAGCCGCGCCTACGGACGGCGGCCAGGGCGACCGCGGAGTAGCGGCTCCCGCGCAGCCCGCGCTGCATCCGCTCCGGCTCCTCCCAGGCCAGCAGCACCTGGGCGGCCGAGCCGGCGGACATGGTCAGCTGGGTGCCGACCGGGACGCTGTCGCGCAGACCCGACATGCGCTCGGCGGTGGCCACGCAGATCCGGTACTCGCCCTGGCGGCGGAACATCTGCGCCGACTCGCCGGTGATGTCGCGCAGCCGCGCAAGGACCGGGCCGGCGGTGGCGAGCAGCCGGTCCTCGCCGGCGGCCGACGCCAGCTCGCCGAGCCGGGGGCCGAGTACGAAGCGCCCTTGCAGGTCGCGGCCGACCAGTCGATGATGCTCGAGGGCGACGGCCAGCCGGTGGGCGGTCGGTCGGGCCAGCCCGGTCGAGGCCACCAGGCCGGCGAGCGTGGTCGGCCCCGTCTCCAGGGCACTCAGCACCTGGGCGGCTTTGTCGAGCACGCCGACACCGCTAGTGTTGTCCATGCCTTGATATTGCCGTCTCGAATACTGGAACGCAAGTCTGCTGACCAGGTGTGAGGAGAACCCTGCCGTCATGGGCAAGACGCTGAGCGAGAAGATCTGGGACGACCACGTCGTCCGGTCGGCCGAGGGCGAGCCGGACCTGTTGTTCATCGACCTGCACCTGGTGCACGAGGTGACGAGCCCGCAGGCGTTCGACGGGCTGCGCCAGACCGGCCGACCGGTCCGCCGCCCGGACCTGACGCTGGCCACCGAGGACCACAACACCCCGACGCTGAACATCGACCAGCCGATCGCCGACCCGGTCTCCCGGACGCAGGTGGACACCCTGCGCCGCAACGCGGCCGAGTTCGGCGTCCGCATCCACAGCCTGGGCGACCTCGACCAGGGCATCGTGCACATCATCGGGCCGCAGCTCGGGCTGACCCAGCCGGGGATGACCGTGGTCTGCGGCGACTCGCACACCTCCACCCACGGCGCCTTCGGGGCGATCGCCTTCGGCATCGGCACCTCCGAGGTCGAGCACGTGCTGGCCACCCAGACGCTGCCGCAGGGCAAGCCCAAGACGATGGCGGTCAACGTGGACGGCGAGCTGCCCGAGGGGGTGACGGCCAAGGACATCGTGCTCGCCCTGATCGCCAAGGTCGGCACCGGCGGCGGCCAGGGCTACGTCGTCGAGTACCGCGGGTCGGTCATCCGGGCGCTCTCCATGGAGGGCCGGATGACGATCTGCAACATGAGCATCGAGTGGGGGGCCAAGGCCGGCCTGATCGCTCCGGACGAGACCACGTTCGCCTATCTGCAGGGCCGTCCGCACGCCCCGGAGGGCGCCGACTGGGATGCCGCCGTGGCGTACTGGTCGATGCTGCAGACCGATGCCGACGCGGTGTTCGACGCCGAGGTCGACCTGGACGCGGCCGGCCTGAGCCCGTTCGTGACCTGGGGCACCAACCCCGGCCAGGGCGTACCGCTCGGCGCGGCCGTCCCCGACCCGGAGCTCTTCGTCGACGAGGCCGACCGGACCGCGGCGACCAAGGCGCTGGAGTACATGGCGCTGCAGCCCGGCCAGCCGATGCGGGAGATCGCCGTGGACACGGTGTTCCTGGGCTCGTGTACCAACGGCCGGATCGAGGACCTCCGCGCGGCCGCCGACGTGATCTCGGGCCACCAGGTCGCCGACACGGTCCGGATGCTGGTGGTGCCCGGGTCGGCCCGCGTCCGGCTGCAGGCCGAGGCCGAGGGTCTGGACATCGTGTTCAAGGAGGCCGGCGCGGAGTGGCGGGCGGCGGGCTGCTCCATGTGCCTCGGCATGAACCCGGACCAGCTGGCCCCGGGGGAGCGGTCAGCCTCGACGTCCAACCGCAACTTCGAGGGCCGGCAGGGCAAGGGCGGGCGGACCCACCTGGTGTCCCCCCTGGTCGCGGCGGCGACCGCCGTCACGGGCCGGCTCAGCTCGCCCGCCGATCTTCCGGAAAGGGTGACGCAGGGTGGATAGGTTCTCCACGCACACCGGGACGGCGCTGCCGCTGCGGCGCAGCAACGTCGACACCGACCAGATCATCCCGGCCGTCTACCTCAAGCGGGTGACCAAGACCGGCTTCGAGGACGGGCTGTTCGCGGCCTGGCGCAACGACCCGAGCTTCGTGCTCAACCAGCCCCAGTACGCCGGGGCGACCATCCTCGTGCCCGGGCCGGACTTCGGGACCGGCTCGTCGCGGGAGCACGCGGTGTGGGCGCTGCAGAACTACGGCTTCAAGGTGGTGCTCGGCGCCCGGTTCGGCGACATCTTCCGCGGCAACTCCGGTAAGGCCGGGCTGCTGGTCGGGGTCGTCGAGCAGAAGATCGTCGAGGAGCTGTGGGACTACATCGAGGCGCACCCGGCGAACCCGCTGACGGTGGACCTGATGGAGCGGACGGTGACCGCGGACGGGTTCGCGACGACCTTCGAGATCGACGACTACACCCGCTGGCGGCTGATGGAGGGGCTGGACGACATCGGCCTCACGCTGCGGCACGTCGACGCGATCGACCGCTTCGAGGCCGGCCGGCCCGCGTTCAAGCCGGCCACCCTGCCGGCCAAGGTCGCGAGCGCCGGGTAGCGGCGCCCGGCCACCGGCGGAGCTTCTCCCCCCAGCCGTCACGGCCGAGCTCGGACCGGGTCGGGCGTGTCGGGTTCGGACACCCGCGATTCTCTCGACGGCAGCACAAATGTGCACCGTCGGTGATTGTGATGCCCGAAGAACTTCCCTAACGTGTTTCTTTGCAACCGGCCAGCGGCCGGGGTGAAGCACCGCGAGGAAAGGGAAGAATGAACAAGGCGGAACTGATCGACGCGCTGTCGGTGCACTTCGACGGCAGCAAGAGCGAGGCAGCCAAGGCCCTCAATGCGGTGGTGTCCACCATCACCCACAAGACCGCCGCCGGGGAGAAGGTCTCGATCACCGGGTTCGGCGTCTTCGAGAAGGTCGAGCGGTCGGCGCGTACGGTCCGCAACCCGCGCACCGGTGAGCGCAAGGAGGCCAAGGCCACCGCGGTGCCGCGGTTCCGGGCCGGCACCGAGCTGAAGGCCTACGTCGCGGGCGAGAAGCAGGTGCCCGACAACGGCTCGCCGTCGGCCGGACCGGCCACCGAGAACTGAGCGCTACAACCACACACTGAGGACGCGGTCGGACCCGGTCACCGCGTGCAGCCGCTGGCCGGACCGGACGGTCCGTAGCCCGTCACTGAGGGCGGTGGGCGGCAGCACCACGCGGCGGCCCGCGGCGGTGACCCCCAGCGCCCGCCCCTCGTCGTCGGTCCAGCCGGTTGCGGTCAGCACCGTGTAGTGACCGAGCCGCGCTGTCGCGGGTTCGACCAGTGCGGCGGTGTGGGGTCCCACCCCCAGACCGAGCGCGGTGCCGAGGTCGACCTCGGTGTCCACGTCGCGGCGGGCGTCGGCCAGCGGCGCGCCGAGCGCCTCCGCGGTCAGCGGCACCGCCCCACCCGCCCGGTGGCGGGCGGCCGAGCGCCCCGCGAAGTTCGGGGCCAG
>CAXTVE010000046.1:12776-13007 GCA_964247485.1 uncultured Propionibacteriaceae bacterium | reverse complement strand
GTCCCTCGGCGACCAGCCGGTCGGGCACGCTGCTCGCCCAGTCGCCGGCGTCCACCCGGCCCACGCAGAGCGGGTAGGCGATGGGGTAGTTCCGCATCAGCGGCTCGGGGTCGGCGTTGCGCCGCCGCTCGAGCTCGGCCAACGCGGAGTGGATCGGCAGGTACCGGTTGATGGCGGACCACCCCGCGTAATGCGTGCTGCCGTGGGTGGGCAGCCCGGCCCCCACGATGC
>CAXTVE010000046.1:1832-12766 GCA_964247485.1 uncultured Propionibacteriaceae bacterium | reverse complement strand
CGCGACCCCGTGGACGGACTGCCCGGCGAGGCGCGGGTTCAGGGGGATCACGTCGAAGCCGCGCTCCTTCAGGTATTTGAACACGATGAAGGCGGGCCTCGCCGGGTTGTCGGTCGCTCCCACGATCGCGATCGAGCGCGTGGCCAGCCCGGCCACCTCGATCCGGAAGGTCAGTGCGCCGGCATTCGCGGTGAGCAGGCCCAGGTCCGTCGGCTCGGGGATGATGCAGGCGTCACCGCTGTAGCCGCGGGCCAGGGTGGCGTAGGCGCCGAGCCCGCCGTCCTCCTCGCCCACGACGAAGTGCGCCGCGAAGGGCGCGATCTCGCGGCCATGGCCGGCGACCGCCTCGACCGCGGCCAGGATCGCCGCGACCCCACCCTTCATGTCACAGGCGCCACGACCGACGACCCGGCCGTTCCGGACGATGGGCGCGAAGGGGGCAGCGCTCCACCGGGCCCGGTCGCCGGGCGGTACGACGTCGACGTGCCCCTGCATGATGAGCGCGGCCCGCTCCCCGGGCGCGTTGGTCGCCGTCAGGCCGTACGCGGTGGACCGCTCCACCTCCTCCCCCGGGAAGTCGGCCCGTCCGCGGAGGTCGGCGAGGTCGATGGGCCACAGGTCGACGGTCAGGCCGAGACCCGTCAGCCGGGACGCGAGGTGGTGCTGGATGGCCGACTCGTCGTTCGTCCCGTCGATGCTGGGGATGGCGATCAGGTCCTGGAGGGTGGCGACCAGCGCGGCTTCCGTGAGCATGGCCGCACGCTAGCGCCGGAGTGTGACGGAGAGAAGTCGGTGGACGAGGCCCATTAGGGTGGGCCGCATGAGCGCGCGCGTGCTGACCGCACCGACCTGGCCGTACGCCAACGGCCCGCGGCACATCGGCCACGTCTCCGGGTTCGGAGTGCCGTCCGACGTCTTCTCCCGGTACCAGCGGATGATCGGCTCCGACGTCCTCATGGTCTCCGGCACCGATGAGCACGGCACGCCGATCCTGGTGCAGGCGGAGAACGAGGGCCTGAGCGCACGCGAGGCGGCCGACAAGTACAACCGGGTCATCGTGCAGGACCTGCAGGGCCTCGGGCTGTCCTACGACCTGTTCACCCGCACCACGACCCGCAACCACTACGCCGTGGTCCAGCAGGTCTTCCTGGGTCTGCACAAGAACGGGTACGTCGTGCCCCGCACCCAGCTCGGCGCAGTCAGCCCGAGCACCGGTCGGACGCTTCCGGACCGCTACATCGAGGGCACCTGCCCCATCTGCGGCTACCCGAGCGCCCGCGGTGACCAGTGCGACAACTGCGGCAACCAGCTCGATCCCGTCGACCTGATCGACCCGCGCTCGCGGATCAACGGCGAGACGCCGGCGTTCGTGGAGACCGAGCACTACTTCCTGGACCTGCCCGCCCTGGCCGGGTCCCTGGGCAAGTGGATCGCGGCGCGGACCGACTGGCGCCCGAACGTGCTGAAGTTCAGCCAGAACTTGCTCGACGACCTCAAGCCCCGCGCCATCACACGCGACCTGGACTGGGGGGTGCCGGTCCCGCTGGACGGGTGGCGGGACCAGCCGATGAAGCGGCTCTACGTCTGGTTCGACGCGGTGATCGGTTACCTCTCCGCCTCCGTCGAGTGGGCGCACCGGACCGGCAACCCCGACGCCTGGAAGTCCTGGTGGCTCGACCCGGACACCCGCAGCTACTACTTCATGGGCAAGGACAACATCGTCTTCCACTCGGTGATCTGGCCGGGGATGCTGCTCGGCCACAACGGCGCCGGGGACCACGGGGGCACCGTCGGGCCGCTGGGGGAGCTCAACCTGCCCGACGAGGTGGTGTCGAGCGAGTACCTGACCATGGCCGGGTCGAAGTTCTCCACCAGCCGCAACAAGGTGATCTACGTCGGGGACTTCCTGGGCGAGTTCGGCCCGGACGCGCTGCGCTACTTCATCGCCGCGGCCGGTCCGGAGACCACCGACACCGACTTCACCTGGGACGAGTTCGTCCGCCGGACCAACTTCGAGCTGGCCAACGAGTGGGGCAACCTGGTCAACCGCTCGATCGCGATGGCCCACAAGAACAACGGGGCCATCCCGACGCCGGGGACCCTGCAGGACGTCGATCGCGCCCTGCTCGACTCGGCCCGGGCGGCGTACGGGACGGTGGGGGAGCTGCTGGGCCGGAACCGCTTCCGGCAGGCGATCGGCGAGGGGATGCGGGTGGCCGGCGCGGCCAACAAGTACCTCTCCGACACCGAGCCGTGGAAGCTGGCCGGGGATCCCGGGCGCCGGGACACGGTGCTGCACACCGCGCTGCAGGTGGTGTCGGACGTCAATACGCTGCTGACGCCGTTCCTGCCGCACGCGGCCCAGAAGGTGCACGAGGCGCTGGGTGGCGACGGCGTCTGGGCGGCGCAGCCGGAGGTGCGCGAGGTGAGCGAGGAGGGCGGCCCGGACTACCCGGTGATCATGGGGGACTACGCGGCGGAGCAGGCGGTGTGGGCCTCCCGGCCGATCGTGCCGGGCGCGCCGCTGGTCAAGCCGACGCCGCTGTTCCCGAAGCTGGACGAGCTCCTCGGGCAGACCGGGCCGTCCTGGGCCCCGATCGAGGGCTGAGCGCGCCGGTGGCTAGGCGTCCTCGATCTCGACCAGGACGCCGATCTTGTCGATCCGGTGCTCCGGGTTGCCGAAGCGGTCCGACCAGTCATTGCCCTCGGCCCGGTCCTCCGGGGTGCGACATGTCGACAAGGTGATCATCGCCCTCGTCGGCTTCTCGCCGATCCGACCGGGCACGTCCGCGCGCTGCTGGGCCAGCGACCTCTTCGAGCGGAACGACGTGATCCGAGTGGCCACGACCTCGTAGGTGTAGCGCTTCCCGCCGGCGACCAGGCCGATGCGCGCACCCTTCGGCAGCGCCGGCAGCCGGCGGAACGGCTCGGTCGAGCTGGTCCGGTGCCCGGTGATGATGTAGTTGCCGATGCCGCCCACACCGGTCCCGCCCCGCGGCCCATGCGGACTGGCCGCGATGCCGCCGTCCTGGATCCGGGTGCCGCGCGCGTCGTCGGGCGACCCCCGGTAGGCCTGGACCCGCAGCCCCTGCAGACCGAGGGCCGGGATGGTCAGCCGGGCCTCCCGGGGCGTGCCGTCGCTGGCCAGCACCGGCGGTCTGGTCCTCCGGGGGCGTGGCGCTGCTGTCGGCGTGGTCTCCGGAGCCCCCATGGTGCGGGTGTCCCCCGGAGTGAGCGTCGGAGATGACGTGACGATCGTCGGCCTGGCGGGCGGGAGCTCGGCCACCGGCGGCGTGCCACAGCCCACCGCGACGAGCAGCGTCGCCGCCACACCCGCGCACAACCCACGACCGGCCGACATCGCTGCCGAGACTAGGGCGGGCAGGCAAGCGGTCTAGCGCGGGTCGGGCCGCGTCGCACCGGCCAGGGCGGCGGTCAGCTCCGCGGCGTCGAGCTGCGGGCCGTAGCCCGGGGTGTCCGGCTGGATCCGCCAGCTCTCGCTCAGGGGACCGACGTCGACCGCATCGAAGCCGATCTCGTCGAGGAGCTGGGTGACCTGGGCCTTGGCCACGGCGTCGTCGCCGGCGATGGCCAGGGCCCGGGGGGGGGGGGGGGCCGGGCGGGGCCCGGGGGGGGGGGCGGGGGTGGGCCTGGGCCCGCCGGCCGGGCGAGCCGGCCGGGGTGCCGTCGGTGGTGATCTGGCGGGCGTAGATGTGGTTGAACCCCTTGACCACCTGCGAGTCCGGCAGCTGCCGCTGCAGCAGCTCGGACGAGGTAAGGGCCTCGGCGTCCAGCTCGGCGATCTGGCCGTCTCGCTGCGGGTAGTAGTTGTTGGTCTCGACGACGGTCTTGCCAGCCAGCGGTCCGACGGGGATCTGGGGCACCGCCTTGAGCGGTACGCTCACCACGACCAGGTCGCCGGCCTGCGCCGCCTGCTCACCGGTCGCCGCCCTGGCTTGCGGCCCCAGCTCGGCGACGAGGTCGGCCAGAGTCTCCGGGCCGCGGGAGTTGCTGAGCACCGCCTCGTAGCCGGCGGCGATCACCGCCCGGGCGACCTGGCTGCCGATGTTGCCGGCCCCGATGAAGCCGATGGTGCGTACGCCGTCGATCGTCATGGACAGGCGAACCACCCGGCCATCGCCACTATTCCCGAGATCGGCCGGTGCCGACGAGGAGCGTTCCCGGTCTCGGGGAGGGGCGTAGTCCCTCAGTAGCCCGAACCGCCGGACAACGACAGGGCCCCGGTCGGGTGCCAGACCGTCTTGATCTCGACGAAGGCCCGCAGCCGGGCCATCCCGGGGGCCGCGGTGAAGTCCGGGGCGCTGCGGGGGACGTAGACCCGCTTGACCGTGTCGGCCGCCGCCTGCTCGAGCGCCGTCCGCAGCTCGCCGCCGACCCCGGTCAGGTCCAGCGCGTTCACGTCGGCGTGCGCGGCCAGGTGGGGCGCGAGCTCGGCCGCGGATCCGGTCAGCACGTTGACCACCCCGCCCGGCACGTCCGAGGTGGCCAGCACCTCGGCGAAGGCAATGGCTACGCACGGGTCGGCCTCCGCCGCCACGACCACGACCGCGTTGCCGCTGGTGATGACCGGCGCGACCACCGACACCAGCCCGAGCAGCGGCGAGCCGGTCGGGGCCAGGGCGGCCACCACCCCGGTCGGCTCAGGGGTGGAGAACGAGAAGTACGGTCCTGAGATGGGGTTGGCGCTGCCCAGCACCGCCGCCAGCTTGTCGGTCCAGCCGGCGTAGTGCACCAGCCGGTCCACGGCCGCCTCGACCTCGACCCGGGCCGTCTCCTGGTCGACCCCGGTGCTCAGCTCGATCAGCTCGACGAACTGCGCCGACCGGCCCTCCAGCATCTCCGCGACCCGGTAGATCACCTGCCCGCGGTTGTACGCCGCGGCCTTGGACCAGGCGCCGAACCCCTTCCGGGCGGCCACCACCGCGTCCCGGGCGTCCTTGCGGGAGGCCAGGGCGGCGTTGGCCAGAAAGCCGCCGCACGCGTCGAGCGCGCGGTAGGTCCGGCCGGACTCCGACCGCGGGAACGTACCGCCGACGTAGAGCTTGTAGGTCTTGGCGACCGCCAGATGTCTTCTCGGGGGTCCAAGGGGGTCGCCCCCCTTGCTCGGACGATGGTGGGTCATGCCGACACCTCACCTTCGTCGGTCTCCAGGTAGGCGGCCATGCCGGCCGGACCGCCCTCACGCCCGAACCCGGACTCCTGGTAGCCGCCGAAGCTGGCCGCGGGGTCGAACCGGTTGAAGGTGTTGTCCCAGACCACCCCGGCCCGCAGTGCCGCGGCCATGGCCATCGCGCGTGAGCCCTTCTCGGTCCACACCCCGGCCGACAGTCCGTAGGCACTGTTGTTGGCCTTGGTCACCGCCTCGTCCGGCGTCCGGAAGGTCATGGTGGTCAGTACCGGACCGAAGATCTCCTCGCGGGCGATCCGCATCGACGGGGTGGCGTCGGTGAAGATCGTCGGCGCGATGAAGAACCCGTTCTTCGGCAGCGGGCAGGTCGAGGTCCAGGTGGTGGCCCCCTCGGCGACCCCGGCCTCCATCAGCGTGGTGATCCGGTCCAGCTGGACCTGCGAGTTGATGGCCCCGACGTCGGTGTTCTTGTCCATCGGGTCGCCGACCCGCAGGGTCTCCACGCGGTCGGTCAGCCGGGCGACGAACTCGTCGGCGATCGACTCCTGGACGAGCAGCCGCGAGCCGGCGCAGCACACCTGGCCCTGGTTGAAGAAGATCCCGTTGACGATGCCCTCGATCGCCTGGTCCTGCGCGGCGTCGTCGAACACGATGTTGGCGCCCTTGCCGCCCAGCTCCAGGGTGATCCGGCGACCCGTCCCGGCCAGGTCCCGCTGGATCCGGCGCCCCACCGCCGTCGAGCCGGTGAACGCCACCTTGTCGATCCCGGGATGGTTGACGAGCAGTGCCCCGATGTCGCCCGCCCCGGTCACGACGTTGACCACCCCGGGCGGCAGACCGGCATCGGCGATGATCTCGGCCAGCACCAGCACCGACAGCGGAGTCGTCTCGGCCGGCTTGATCACCACGGTGTTGCCCGCGGCCAGCGCCGGGGCGATCTTCCAGGCGGCCATCAGCAGCGGGAAGTTCCACGGGATGACCTGCCCGGCCACGCCGAGCGGTGCCGGCGCCGGTCCGAGCCCGAGGTGCTGCAGCTTGTCCGCCCAACCGGCGTGGTAGAAGAAGTGCTGCGCCGCCGTCGGCACGTCGAAGTCGCGGGTCTCCTTGATCGGCTTGCCGTTGTCCAAGGTCTCCACCACGGCCAGCTCGCGCGCCCGCTCGGCGATGCCGCGGGCGATCCGGAACAGGTACTTGCCCCGCTCGGCCCCCGTCATGGGCGACCAGACCTCCTCGTACGCCCGGCGCGCCGCCTGCACCGCCCGGTCCAGGTCCGCGGCGTCCACGGTGGACACCGTGGAGAGCCTCTCGCCCGTCCCCGGGTTGACCGTGTCCAGGTCCGGGCCGCCGCCCTCGACGAAGGTGCCGTCGACGTACGGCAGGTAGCGGTCCTTGATGCCGGCGATCGCGCTCGACTCGGGCGCCGGGGCGTAGGTCCAGTCCAACAGGGCCATCGTCCATCCTTTCCTAGCCAGGGGGACGACCCCCTGGAACCCCCGAAAGCGTCAATCCACCGTGACGTAGTCGCTGCCCGAGTAGTGCCCGTCCAGCTGGGTCCGGCGCTGCATGACCAGGTCGTTCAGCACCGAGGAGGCGCCGAACCGGAAGTAGCGCGGGTCCAGCCACTCCGGGCCGGCGACCTCGCGCACCGCCACCAGGTAGCGGATGGCGTCCTTGGCCGTCCGGATGCCACCCGCCGGTTTGACGGCGCGCCGCTCGCCGGTGGCCGCGTACCAGTCCTTGACCGCCTGCAGCATCACGTGGGTCACCGGCAGGGTGGCGGCGGGGGAGACCTTGCCGGTCGAGGTCTTGATGAAGTCGCCGCCGGCCAGCAGGGCCAGCCAGGACGCCCGGCGCACGTTGTCGTAGGTCGCCAGCTCGCCGGTCTCCAGGATCACCTTGAGCCGCGCGGTGCCGCAGGCCGCCTTGACCGCCACGATCTGGTCGAACACCTCCCCGTAGCGTCCGGCCAGGAACGCCCCGCGGTCGATCACCATGTCGATCTCGTCGGCGCCGGCCTCCACGGCGACCGCGACGTCGGCCAGCTTGACCTGCAGGCTCGACCGGCCGGCGGGGAACGCCGTCGCCACCGAGGCGACCAAGACCTGCGACCCGGTGAGCTCCGCGCGCGCGACCGCGGCCACATCGGGGTAGACGCAGATGGCGGCCACCGAGGGCGTGTCCGGCCGGTCGGGGTCGGGTCGCATGCCCTTGCGGGCCAGGTTGCGCACCTTGCCCGGGGTGTCCGCGCCCTCCAGCGTGGTCAGGTCGACCATCGAGATGGCCAGGTCGATGGCCGCCAGCTTCGACGCCTTCTTGATCGACCGGGTGGCCAGCCCCGCCGCCCGCTGCTCGATCCCGACCGGGTCCACTCCCGGCAGCCCGAACAGGAACCGGCGCAGGGACGCGTCGTCGGCGGCCGCGTCGAGCAGGTGGGCGGGCAGTCGCACCGGGTCGGCGGTCCGGTGACCGTTGACGTCCACAGTGCTCACAGGCTCACAATATGCGGGTGCAGTCAACGCGTCGCGCGAAGATCCGAGCGGAGTCCGACCGGGCCGCGGTCAACCCGCTGGAACTGTTCTTCGACCTGGTCTTCGTCTTCGCGCTGACCCAGGTCACGGCGTTCATGGCCGACAACCTGACCTGGCAGGGTCTGCTCCGGGGCGTGCTGATCATCGGGCTGCTCTGGTGGGCGTGGACCGGGTACGCGTGGCTGGCCAATGTGGTCAGCGCCGACGAGCCGGAGATCAAGCTCGGCCTGTTGGGCGGCATGTCCGCGATGTTCGTGCTGGCGCTCACGATCCCCGAGGCGTACGAGGACGGTCCCGGCGGGCTCGACGGCCCGGTCGTGCTCGCCGTGTGCTACCTGCTGTTCCGGGTGTCCCACCTGGGCATCTTCATCGCCGAGGCCCAGGGGGACGACGGTCTGCGGGCCCAGCTCGCCCGCTTCGCCCCGAGTGTGTTCGGCAGCAGCATCGTGCTCCTGGTCGCGTCCCAGTTCGAGGGTTGGCTGCAGACCGGGCTGTGGGCGCTGGCTCTGCTCGTCGACTACGTGGGCACCGCGCTCGGCGGGGCCGCCGGCTGGCGGCTGCCCGCACCCGGCCACTTTTCCGAACGACACGGGCTGATCGTGATCGTCGCGCTGGGGGAGTCGATCGTGGCCATCGGGGTCGGCGTCGCCGAGCTGCCGATCTCCTGGCCGATCCTGGTCGCCTCCGGGCTCGGCCTGATCCTGGTGTCGGCGATGTGGTGGGCCTACTTCGACGTCAGTGCCCTGCTCGGCGAGCATGCCCTGGCCTCGGAGCCCGCCGAGACGCGGCCCCGGTTCGGGCGCAACGCCTTCTCCTTCGCCCACCTGCCGTTGGTGGTCGGCATCGTGCTGGTCGCCCTGGGACTGAAGAAGGTGCTGGAGTACGTCGGGGACACCGAGCACCACAGCCTGGCCGATCCGTTGAAGGGCGTGGCGCTGGCGGCGCTGTTCGGCGGGGTGCTGCTCTACCTGCTGGCGCACGTGCTGTTCAAGTGGCTCACCGTGCACACCCTCTCGACCATCCGCCTGGCCACCGCCGGGGTCCTGCTGCTGACGTGGCTGCTGCTCGGCAAGGTGCCGGCGGTCGGCCAGCTGGCTGTCGTCGCCGCCGTGATGCTGGCTTGCCTGGTGGTGGAGTCGATCGTGCACGCCGAGGACCGGCGACGGGTCCGCGCCGAGCTGGCGCACCACTGACGACTCAGCACGCGGGACCGGCCGCCCGGCAGCGCTTCACCAGCGGGTCCCACCCCGGCGCGGTGAGCAGCGTGCGCACCTCAGCCTCGGTGAGCGGCAGCTCCGGCCGGCTGACCGGCGCCTTGCCGCCGTTCAGCGCGTTGTCCTGACCGAGCCAGACCCAGCCGCCGTCCGGGCGCTCGTAGTAGTACCAGGTGCCGTCGCCGGTCTTCTCGCCCGCCGGGCTGCGAAGCACCAGCACGGTGCCGCCGGCCAGAGCCTTCCTGGTGCACGTCTTCGGGTCGCACGTCAGGTTGATGGCCGGGTCGACGCCGCCGCCCACGAACGCCTGGCCAGCCCGGTCGGTCACCACGAAGGACGTCGACACGCCGGACTCTGGTGATCGGTCCTTCAGGCGGGCCTGGCCGACCTCGAAGCGCGAAGGCAGCCCCGCCGTCAGGACGGCCAACACCTCACGCTGGGTCGGCGGCTTCACCCTCGTGGCGGTCGGCGTCGGCGTGCTGCTTGCCGGCATCGGCGAGCTGGTTGCCGTGGCTGACGGACGGACCGAGGTGGTGGCCGGCGGGCCACCAGGAGCTATCTCGACCGCGGGGCCGGGCCACTGCGCGGCCACGGCCACGCCTCCGACCAGCAGCGCGCAGGTCGCCAGCCCGCCCGCGGCCTGCCACGCGGTCCTGGTCCGGCGGCCCCGCCGCACAGCGCCGGTCACGACGCGGTCGACCGTCTGCGGCGACACTCCGTCCGGGTCGTCCTCCCGGATCAGCTCGCCCAGGGTGTTCAGTTCCATCGCATGTCCTTTGTTCAGGAGGGGAGTTCGACGAGTGCCGTCGAGTGACGCAGCTTGAGGACCGCCCGGTGGGTGACGGTCTTGACCCACGACTCCTTGCGACCGAGGAGGTGGGCGACCTCCGCCACACTGCGGTCGTCGACGTAGCGGGCGACGACGACGGCGCGCTCCACCCGATCCAGGGTGCTCAGCGCGGCCTGCAGGTCGAGCCGGAGGGGCACCGTGTCGGAGAGCGTTCCGGACGCCGGGCCGTCGTGCGGCGCCAGCATCGGTCGCTCCCGAGCGCTGCGCCGCCGCCGGGACGACACGAAGTGGTGGAACATCGTGCGGTGCGCGTAGCCCAGGGGACTGCCGTCGGCGTGGATCCTGGACCACTGCAGGTAGAGCTTGACCAGGGTGTCCTGGACCAGGTCCTCGGCGTGCTGCTCGTCCAGGCAGAGCAGCCGGGCCCGGCGGAGCAGGCCGGGGGTCTCCTCCCGGGCCCACTGGCTGAACTCCTGGTCAAGGCGCACGGCTCGCCCTTCCGTCGGCTGGTCACGGCCTGCGCCCCCAATACGCAGTGAACCCCTGCCGAGGTTTCGTCCCGGGTCAGCTGAAGGCGTTCTCGCCGGTCAGGGCCTGGCCGATGACCAGCTGGTGCACCTCGGAGGTGCCCTCGTAGGTCAGCACCGACTCCAGGTTGGCCGCGTGCCGCATCACCGGGTACTCGCCGGTGATCCCGCTGGCCCCCAGGATCGTCCGGCACTCCCGGGCGATGGCCAGGGCCTCGCGGACGTTGTTGAGCTTGCCCAGGCTGACCTGCCGCGGCTCCAACCGGTGGTCGTCCTTGAGCCGGCCGAGGTGCAGCGCCAGCAGGAAGCCCTTCTGCAGCTCGAGCGTCATGTCGGCGAGCTTCGCCTGGGTCAGCTGGAAGCGGGCCAACGGGCGGTCGAACACCTCGCGGGTGGTGGCGTACGCGATCGCGGTCTCCAGACAGTCCCGCGCCGCCCCCAGGGCGCCGAAGACGATCCCGAAGCGGGCCTCGTTGAGGCAGGACAGCGGACCGCGCAGGCCCTTGGCCTCGGGCAGCAGCGCCGAGCCGGGCAGGCGTACGTCGTCGAGGATCAGCTCGGAGGTGACCGAGGCCCGCAGCGACAGCTTGTGCCCGACGTCGCGCGTCGAGAACCCCTCGGTGCCGGTCGGCACCAGGAAGCCGCGTACGCCCGCACCCTGACGGGGGGGGGGGCCGGCCCCCCCCCCCCCCCCCGCAACTAGGCCTGGTGGCCCCGCCACCCCCC
>CAXTVE010000046.1:0-1822 GCA_964247485.1 uncultured Propionibacteriaceae bacterium | reverse complement strand
CCCCCGCGGCCCCGGGCCCCCCCCCCCGCGGGGCGGGGCGCCCCCCGTACCCCGCGCCCCCCCCCCCCCGGCGGGGGGCCCCCCCCCCCGTCGACCCCCCGATCAGGTTCGTCGGTCTGCGCCCAGACCACCGCCACGTCGGCGACTGAGCCGTTGGTGATCCAGAGCTTGCTGCCGTTCAGCAGCCAGCCGTCGCCGTCCGGCTTGGCCCGGGTCAGCATGCCGCCGGGGTTGGAGCCGTAGTCCGGCTCGGTCAGCCCGAAGCAGCCGATCGCCTCGCCCGCGGCCATCCGCGGCAGCCACTGGAGCTTCTGCTCCTCGCTGCCGAACCGCCAGATCGCGAACATGGCCAGCGACCCCTGCACCGACACCATGCTGCGCACCCCGGAGTCTCCGGCCTCGAGCTCCAGGCAGGCCAGCCCGTACGCGACCGCGTTGGTCCCCGCGCAGCCGTAGCCCTCCAGGTGCATGCCCAGCAGGCCCAGCGCCCCGGCCTCGGGCATCAGCGCCAGGTCGGCCTCGCCCCGCTCGTACGACTCGGCGATCGTCGGCTTGACGCGACGGTCGACGAACTCGCGGACGGTGGCCTGGATGTCCCGCTCCTCCTCGGTGAGCAGGTGCTCGATCCCGAGCAGCTCCAGCGGTCCGACTCCGGTCATGCGCGTTCCCTTCTCCCAGGCAAGGGGACGACCCCAGCCAGCTCGTACGCGGCCTTCTCGATCTCGTCTTCCCCGAGCAGCACGTGGGCGGCGGCCGGGCCCAACGGGATGAAGCTGTCCTGGCTCGCCACCCGGGCGATCGGCCCGGTGAACCCGGCGGCCACCAGCTCGCTCACCACACCCTCGCCCACCCCGCCGGTGCGGCGGGTCTCGTCCACCACCAGTACCCGCCCGGAACGCCGGGCCGCCGCGAGCACGTCGTCCAGCGGCAGCGGCGCGAGCCAGCGTAGGTCGACCACCTCAGCGGTCACCCCGGCCTCCGCCAGTCGACGAGCCACCCGCAGGCTCATCGGAACCCCGTTGCCGAAGGTGATGAGCGTCAGGTCGGGTTGCCGCACGGGATAGATCCGGGCGCGACCGATCGGCACGTGCTCGCCGGTGTCCTCGGCCAGCCACTGGCGGTCCCCGTCGGCGTACAGGTCGCGCCGGTGGTAGAGCGCGATCGGCTCCAGGAACACCGACAGGGTCCCGTCGGTCGCCGCGGCGGCGAGACAGGTGCGCAGCAGCGCCGCAGCGTCGTCGCCGCGGGCCGGGCAGCCGACGACCAGACCGGGGATGTCGCGCAGCACGGCCACGGAGTTGTCGTTGTGGAAGTGGCCGCCGAACCCCTTCTGGTAGCCCAGACCGGCGACCCGGACCACCATCGGGTTGCGGAACGCGCCGCGGGAGAAGAAGGGTAGCGTCGCGCCCTCGCCGCGGAGCTGGTCCTCTGCGTTGTGCAGGTAGGCCAGGTACTGGATCTCGGGCACCGGGATCAGCCCGGCCAGTCCCGCGCCCAGGCCGAGCCCGAGGCTCGACTGCTCGTCCCGCCCGGTGTCGTACCCCCGCGCCCGCCCGTGCCGCCGGGCCAGACCGCCGGTCCCCGCGTAGCCCCCGCCCTTGACCCCGACGTCCTCACCGAAGACGATCACCCGGCGGTCGGCGGCGAGGATCGAGTCGAGGGTGGCGTTGACGGACTCGGCGAGGGTCAGCGGTCGTGCCTCGAGCTGATCGAAGGGCACCTGCGCGACCAGGCTGGGCCGCCGGGGGGCCAGTGGCGCCATCACCTCGGCCGCGGCCTGCAGCCGCGGGGCGTCGCGCAACCGCTCGGCCTCGGCGTCCAC
>CAXTVE010000045.1:10076-13300 GCA_964247485.1 uncultured Propionibacteriaceae bacterium | reverse complement strand
CACCCGCATCGCCCCCCCAGACGGCCGGCGTTCCGGAGCGCCAGCGAGGGGACTCCCTCGGGGGGCGTGGGGGGTCGCCCCCGCGCACGCCGCCACGGGCTTTCCCGTGGACCGACGTGATCACCACGGCGGCGGCCTTCGTGCTGGCGTTCCTGGTCGGGGCGCTGCTGATGATCTTCTCCGACACCGCGGTACGGAGCACCTTCGCCTACTTCTTCGCGCGCCCGGGCGATGCGCTCTCCGCGTCCTGGGAGAAGGTCAGCACGGCGTACGCCGCGCTGGTCACCGGGGCGGTGGGCGGCTACGGCCCGATCACCGAGACCACCGCCCAGGCGGCCCCGCTGATCTGCGCGGGCCTTGGCGTAGGGCTGGCCTTCCGGGCCGGGCTGTTCAACATCGGCGCCCAGGGCCAGGCGATCGTCGGCGCGATCCTGGCCGCGTACGTCGGCTTCAGCCTCGGTCTGCCCCCGGTGGTCCACCTGCTGGTCGCCATCCTCGGCGGGATGATCGGCGGCGGGATCTGGGGCGGCATCGTCGGCTGGCTGAAGGCCCGAGCCGGGGCGCACGAGGTGATCGTGACGATCATGCTCAACTACATCGCCTCCGGGCTGCTGGCCTACGTGCTGACCACCACCGCGTTCCAGCGCCCGGGGCGGGCCGACCCGATCTCGCCGATCGTGGCCTGGAACGCGACCTTCCCCCGGCTGCAGGGCGGCCAGCTGCACCTCGGCTTCCTCCTCGCCCTGCTGGCGGCGGTCGGGGTCTGGTGGCTGCTCGACCGATCGACCACCGGCTTCGCCATCCGCGCGGTGGGGGCGAACCCGCACGCCGCCGGGACGGCCGGCATGAGCGTGGCCCGGACGACGGTGATCACCATGGTGGTGGCCGGCGCGCTGGCCGGGCTGGCCGGGGTCCAGGCCGCCCTCGGCCCGACCGCGTCCGGGGTGCCGGTGCCGCTGTCGGCCGGCATCGTCGGGTCGATCGGTTTCGACGCGATCACCGTGGCTCTGCTCGGGCGCTCCCGACCGCTCGGCACGGTGCTGGCCGGGCTGCTGTTCGGCGGGCTGCACGCCGGCGGGCTGGCCATGCAGAGCATCGCCCAGACACCGCTCACCCTGACCACCGTGCTGCAGGCGCTGATCGTGCTCTTCGTGGCCGCGCCGGCGCTGATCCACCGGATCCTGCCGTTCGTCAAGGCCCGTCGGACCAAGGTCATCGGCCCCGTACCGGAAGGTGGTCTGGCATGACCGCGGTGACAGCCGACCCGACCACCGGCTCGACTGCGGCCGTCGCGCCGCACAAGGTCGAGTCGGCGGAGCGGCGGCGACAGCGACTGTCCACCGGCGGGCTGATCGGGGTCATCGGCGTACTCCTGCTGGTCGCGCTCGGCTCGACCACCGGGGTGGCCCAGTTCGCCCTGTCCGACGCGTTCGACGAGGTGCAGCTGCCCACGCTGAGCGCGCCCGGCTTCGCCACCGTCGCGGTCTGCGCCGTGCTCTGCCTGGCCGCCGCGGCCGCGTTCCTGTCCGGGCGGATGCGCGGCCGGCTGCCCGCCGCGGCCGGAACCGTGGCCGGGGTGGCCGTGCTGATGGGCTTCCTCACCTGGGCGGCGGCCGGGCGGGACCTGCCGTTCCCGGTCAGCAACCAGTTCGCCGGCACCCTGTCGCTGGCCACGCCGCTGATCTTCGGCGCACTGTGCGGGGTGCTCTGCGAGCGGGCCGGCGTGGTCAACGTCTCCATCGAGGGCCAGTTCCTGGCCGCGGCCTTCGCTGCGGCCGTCGCCGGCAGCCTGACCGACTCCATCCCCGTCGCCCTGCTGGCGGCGGTGCTGGCCGGGGTGGCCATGGCCGCGCTGCTGGCCCTGTTCTCGATCAACTACCTGGTCAACCAGGTCGTGCTGGGCGTGGTGCTCAACCTGCTCGCGGTCGGGGTCACCGGCTTCCTGTTCGACCAGCTGGTGCAGCCGGCCTCGCGGACGTACAACTCCGCGCCGGTGCTGGAGCCCATCGCCATCCCCGGCCTGTCGGCCATCCCGTTCTTCGGGCGGGTGCTGTTCGAGCAGTCGATCCTGGCGTACCTGGCGGCGGTCGCCGTGGTCGTCGTCTGGGTCGTACTGTTCCGGAGCACCTGGGGGCTGCGGATCCGGGCGGTCGGGGAGCACCCCGAGGCGGCGGACACCGTGGGGATCAGCGTGCGGGGGATCCGCTGGTCGGCCGTGCTGGCCGGCGGCGTGTTCGCCGGGCTGGGCGGCTCGTTCTTCACCCTGGCCTCGACCGGCTCGTTCACCAAGGAGTTCACCGTCGGCAACGGCTTCATCGCCCTCGCTGCGCTGATCATGGGCCGCTGGCACCCGGTGTTGGCGACCCTGATGTGCCTGTTCTTCGGCTTCGTCACCCAGATGGCCTCGCAGCTGCAGACCCTGAGCACACCGATGCCCAGCCAGTTCCTGCTGATCCTGCCCTACGTGGCCACCATCATCGCCGTCGCCGGCCTGGTCGGCCGCGTCCGACCCCCCGCCGCCGACGGCATCCCCTTCGAGAAGTAGGTCCCCCCGTTGCTGTCCCCGCCGCGGCTGGCTGCCGCCTCGCCCAGGAACTTCGTGAACCCACGGTGCTGTGAGGGGGTCGGGCGGTGACGGCCGCGGGCGGCGGGAGCGAGGTCGACTGGGAGGCCTTGCGGGCGGCGGCGAGGGCCATGCTGGCGTACGCGTACGTGCCGTACTCGCGCTACCCGGTCGGGGCGGCCGCGCTCGTCGACGACGGGCGGGTGGTCACCGGCTGCAACGTGGAGAACGCCTCCTACGGGGTGACGCTATGTGCCGAGTGCGGGCTGGTGTCGTCGTTGGCCGCCAGCGGCGGTGGGCGGCTGGTCGCCTTCGCCTGCGTGGACGGTCACGGTGCTGCGCTCATGCCGTGTGGCCGGTGCCGCCAGCTGTTGTGGGAGCATGGCGGGCCGGACCTGGTGCTGGACACCCCGGAGGGCGTCCTGCCGATGACCGCCGTGCTGCCCCAGGCCTTCGGGGCGGGGCACCTCGGCGTCGACCAGCGGTGGGCCGGCGCCGAATCGTAGCGGCCGCTGGGCCAGCTTTGGTCCGACCGGGGCCTTGCCGGTCGGGGCGCGGGCGATCGTCGCCGACTCTGCAGAAGCTTCGACCGGGCGGGCCGGGGGGCGGGCGGTTGTGCGGGGGTGGGGGGGGCGGGGTTTTGACCGCGGGGGGGGAGACA
>CAXTVE010000045.1:0-10066 GCA_964247485.1 uncultured Propionibacteriaceae bacterium | reverse complement strand
CGCCGACTAGTTTGAAGCTGCGCGCGGCGCACGGGTCGACCGGACTTTTGACGGGTTGTCGCGGGGAACGCTATTTTCCCCTCGGCGGTCAATACCCACTGACGAGGTATCGAATGAACGCGTTCAAGACAATCATGGCGGCGTCGTCCGCTGTCGGCCTCCTCCTCGCCTGTGGGCTGAGCGGGGGATCGGTCGCCCAGGCTGCGCCACTGCCTACGGGATCTGAGGTCTCTCCCGGGTTGTGGGTCGTCGACGTCGATGAGAAGGTCGCTCAGAGTGCGGGCTACTCAGTCCGTCGGCTGCCGGGTGACCGCTTCCAGCTGGTGCCGAACGGCTCCATCGCGGGACTCGCGCCCGAGCCGGTGATCGACCCCGCTGAGGCGCGGGCCAGCACGGGTTCCGGTGCCGAGAGCGAATCGCCGTCACGGGCCGCCGCTTACGAGAGCGACATGGGTCTTGAGGTTGGGAACTGCGGAACCCACTACACGAACGTGTCGCAGACCGCAGCACACAAGGTAACGGTGACGTCAGGGTTCTCACTCAACGAGAACAAAGGTAAGGCCTACGACATCGACTGGAAGGTCCGGCTGCGGGACGCGAATGGGACGTCGTATCAGACGAGCGGCCAAACCCCATCGACACCGGTGCGGAACTGGTCGACTGCGTGGTACCGACTCAATCAGTATGGTCATTCCTACGTCAACGTTCACGCACCCTACAGCAAGGTCTTCACGACCAAGGGCTACATCTGCTGGGGACATGGTGCTTACGCGTTCGTCACGATCCGGTGAAGGAGAGTGCCGAGACAGACCTGCCGGCTCGGAAGCGCCGTCTTGATCTGCTGCCTTATCACGTAGCGTTCCGGGACCGCGTAATCGGGCTCGACGACGCCCGGCTGGTCGGCTACGAGTACGGGTCCTCCCACCGGGAGGGCGAAGTTCCGCAGATCGAACGGCTCCGGCTCGACTTCGAGTGGTCGGGCTCCGTGCTCGCCGTGCTGACCGACCGGGCCGAGGTCTCCATCGAGGAATTGCGGGGACGGTCGGCGCTGCGTCGAGGCCTGTTCGACGACCCTGCCGCGGCCGACGAGGATATCGGCACGTCCACGGTTGTGCTGAACGGCCGCGCGCACCACGGCCGAACCCTCTCCCTGCCGCTGGATCGGGTCGTGCTCCTGGAGCGCAGGCACTGCGCTGCCTACCTCTTCGTCCCGCACGCCGTCGTCGGACTGCCACGGCTCATCGACCTGCCCGACGACGTCGAGCTGGGGGAGCTGCCGGAGCCCTGACGCTGCGGGCGACGGAGGCAGTCGAGATCGTCTCTCCGCCTCCTTCCTGAGGTTGGTGCCTGCGCCGCCCCGAAGGTCTTGCGTCTATTGTCCCAACAGAGGCGATCCTGCGAGACCCGCCGCCGGGCGTGGCCTGACGTCCGATCAACTGATACGCCGGAGGAGCCCCTAACCATGACCGTCGACCTGGAGACCCTGCGCGCCTTCCCCAAGGTGTCGCTGCACGACCATCTGGACGGGGCGCTGCGGCCGCAGACCGTGCTCGAGCTGGCGGGCGAGATCGGCCACGAGCTCCCGGCCGACAACGCCGAGGACCTCGGGGCCTGGTTCCGCGAGGCGGCCGGGTCCGGGTCGCTGGAGCGCTTCCTGGAGACCTTCGCTCACACCGTCGCGGTGATGCAGACCGCCGACCAGCTGCGCCGGGTGGCGCGGGAGTTCGCGGAGGACCTGGCGGCGGACGGGGTGGTCTACGGGGAGGCCCGCTGGGCGCCCGAGCAGCACATCGCGGGAGGGCTCAGCCTGGCCGAGACCGTGGAGGCGGTCCGCGACGGGCTGGCCGAGGGGGTCGGCAACGCGGCCGCGGCGGGTCGCACCCTCGTCGTGCAGCAGCTCGTCACGTCGATGCGGCACGCCGAGCCCACCACCGAGATCGCCGAGCTGGCCGTGGCCTACCGCGACCAGGGCGTGGCCGGCTTCGACATCGCCGGCGCCGAGGACGGCTTCCCGCCGGACCGCTTCCTGCCCGCCTTCCGCCACCTGCGCGAGCAGAACATGGTCTACACCATCCATGCCGGTGAGGCGGCCGGGCTCGACTCGATCCGCTCGGCGGTCCAGCAGTGCGCGGCGCACCGGATCGGCCATGGCGTACGGATCGTCGATGACATCGCACTGGACGGTGACGGCACGCCGACACTGGGTCGGCTGGCCGCTTACGTCCGCGACCGCCAGCTGCCGCTGGAGATGTGCCCCGCCTCCAACGTGCAGACGGGCGCGGTCCGCTCGGTCGCCGAGCACCCGATCCGGCTGCTCGAC
The DNA here is from genome assembly GCA_964247485.1 of uncultured Propionibacteriaceae bacterium. Lineage (GTDB taxonomy): Bacteria > Actinomycetota > Actinomycetes > Propionibacteriales > Propionibacteriaceae > Microlunatus. Next base: position 7,746 of record CAXTVE010000045.1, on the reverse strand, counting down.
GACCTCGGCTTCGCGGTCACGGTCAACTGCGACGACCAGCTGATGACCGGGACCCGGCTGTCCGATGAGTTCCACCTGCTCTGCGGTCTGCTCGACTACGACCTGGAGGGCGTACGCCGGCTCAGCCTGAACGCCGCCCGGGCGGCTTTCGCGCCGCTGCCGGTGCGTCAGCAGCTGGTGGAGCTGATCAGCGCGGCGTGACGGCGCGACGGGTCAGCGGCGCCTCGTGATGGTCAGGGTCCGCACCTCGGCCGCCGGGCAGGTGGCCCGCCCCCGTCGCCCGTCGGAGATCGACACGACGACGGCGGTCCGGTAGGGGATGGTCCGGGTCAGGGTGACGGTGTCGCCCTCTCGCTCCTCTTCGAGGCTGGCTCGTCCCGCGCGGGCCACCTCGACCCCGGCCGTGAGCTGGGCGACCACCTGGTCGGTGTCCCGGTCGACGAGCGGCGCCCGGAAGCTGCCCCGTCCGTTGCGGAGGACCGGGGAACCCGCTGCGCTCAGCAGGCTCTGATCGGTGGTGATCGCAAGCCGCACCTGGGGCTGGGTGGCCCGGTCGCCGTCGAAGAAGACCAGGCTTCCGGGTATCCCGGTCACGGCGCAGGTCGCCGAGCCGAAGCGGGTCTCCCGGAGGACGAAGTACCGGGGGTCGTTCTGTCGCAGGTCGAAGACGGTCTGCACCGCAGTGCAGCTGCCCGTGCCGGGCACCACCGGGTAGCGCGGCACCTCGACCCGGGTGACCACCGTCTCGAACTCCGTGGTGGTGATCGTGCCGGTCGTCCGCAGGTTGCCGTAGCGTTCGTCCACCTGCTCGACGGTCGGTGGCCCGGCCGGCGTCGTGGTGGCCCGCACGATGACGGTTCCGGCCGGCTCGCCGGTCGCGGGATCGACCACGGGGATGTCGGTCGCGAACTGGGGGCCGAAGGTGACCGGGGCGTCGTAGCCCTCGAGCACCTTGACCCCGCCGTTGTCCTCGACGAATGCGCCGGCCCCGCTGGACCCTGATGCGCTGTCGCTGGACGCGGTCAGGAACAGGCCCTCGCTGTCCTCCGTCTGGAAGGCGCAGGACACCTCCTGGACCGTGTTGCGGATGATGACCTGCGGCGCAGCCGAGGCGGGGAGGGCGCCCATCGCGGGCAGCCCCCCGGCCAGCAGGAGGGCGAGGGCGGCGGTGGTCAGGTGGGCGGGGTGTCTCATGGCAGCTCCTTCGGGCCGGGCGGTGGGCTGGCATCAGCATCGGTCGAGTCGACCGGCGCGCGCGGGGAGGTCAGCCGCACACTTCGGATGAGGCTGGCCCCACCCGGTACCCGGGTCGCAGCCGGCTGGCCGGGTCAGGGACTGGAGTCGCGCAGCACCAGGGAGTGCGGGACGACCAGGCGGCGCCCGGGTGTCCGGTCGCCCTCGATCCGGCGCACCAGCGCGTCCAGCGCGTACTCCGCGAGGATCCGCAGGTCCGGGGCGACCGTGGTCAGGCTGGGCGAGGAGTAGCGCCCGTCCACGATGTCGTCCCAGCCCACGACGGCCACGTCCTCCGGCACCCGGCGCCCGTGCTCGCGCAGGGCCCGGAGGGCGCCGATGGCCAACAGGTCGCTGGCGCACACCACGGCGTCCAGGCCCGGCGCCCGGTCGACCAGGCGGCGCGTCAGCTGCTCTCCCTCCTCCCGGGTGTACGCCTTCGCGTGCGCCTGCCAGTCGGCCCGGGGGGTGACCCCGGCCGCGCGGAGCTCGTCGGAGTACGCGCGTCGCCGCAGCTCGCCGACCGCGGGCGGCCGGTCCGGCTGCCCCCCGAGGAACCCGATCCGCCGTCGACCCCGCCCGAGGAGATGTCGCACCACCTCGCGCGTCGAAGCCTCGTCGTCGATGGCCACGTAGTCGGCCGGGCTGGCCGGCAGCTGCTCGCCGAGAAGCACCAGCGGGGTGTGGTTGGAGACTGCGGCCAGGTGGTCCGGGTCGAGGGCGAGCGGGGAGAAGATGACCCCGTCGATCCCGTGCCCCGGGTAGCCCTCCGCCGCCTCCCGCTCGTGCGCCGCCCGGCCGCCCGTCTCGTCGATCAGCACGGTGTAGCCGCGCGCGGTCGCCGCGGCGATCACCTGGTGGGCCAGGGCGCCGAGGTACGGCTCGTCCACCCGTGGCACCGCGAGGGTCAAGATGTTGCTGCGGACGCCGCGCAGCTGCCGCCCGGCCAGGGACGGCCGGTAGTCCAGCTCGTCGATGGCCGCCTGGACGCGCTCGCGGGTCCCCTCGGCGACGTTGGGGCGCTCGTGCACCACGTTGGTGACGGTCTTCAGCGAGACGTGGGCCAGCGCGGCCACGTCCTTGAGGCGCGCGGGGGGGACCGGGTCGGCCACGCCCCCGGGCGGTGCACTCACGGTCGGCATCCTTTCATCCCGCGAATTTACGGGCCGGGGGGAGACAGCGGGTCGGTCCATGTTCTAACGTTAGAACCGCCGCACCGGGTGAGGCCAGCGGCGGCACCGTCGTCCACATCAGCTGACAAGGAAGTCATTGTGGGAATGCGCATTCGTACGGCCGTCGTCGCGGCCGCGGCCCTCAGCCTGACGCTCACCGGCTGCTTCGGCGGCACGGCCGCCCCGGAGGGGTCCGCCCCGCCCCAGCAGAGCACTGGGCCGGTCGAGCTCCGCTTCATGATCGGCCAGCCGGAGGACGCGGCCGACCTGAAGGTGATCAAGGAAGACATCAAGAAGTTCGAGACCGAGAACGCGGGGATCACCATCAAGCTGGACGTGGTGCCCACCGAGAACGTGCGCACCATCCTGCAGGCCCAGCTGCGGTCCGGTAAGGGCCCCGACGTGTTCGGCTACGACACCGGGCCCGGCTTCGCCGGCGCCCTGGCCAAGGCGGGTCTGGTGCACGACCTGACCGACGCGTACGCCAGGTACAACTGGCCCGTCTACGACTTCGCCAAGCAGCGCGTGACCTTCGACGGGAAGCTGGTCGGCATCCCGAACCAGCTGGAGACGCTCGGTCTGTTCTACAACAAGGACCTGTTCGCGAAGCACGGGGTGGCCGAGCCGCAGAACATCGCCGACCTGATGGCCGGGGCGGCCAAGCTCCGCGACGCCGGCGTCATCCCGATCGCGGTGAACGACAAGGACGGCTGGCAGGGCGGTCACCTGTTGAGCATGTCGCTGTCCAGCGAGGTGGGCGGCGCCGGCATGGACAAGCTGCTGAGCGGCGAGACCCCGTGGGACGACCCAAGTGTGGTCAAGGCGCTGCAGGTGTGGGCGGACCTGGCCGACGAGAAGCTGCTGCCCCCCTCGCCGACGGCGATCAACTACGACAACGGGAACGCGCTGTTCTACTCGGGCAAGGCGGCCATCAACCCGACCGGCAGCTGGCTGGCCTTCGACACGGAGCGGAACGCGAAGTTCGAGATCGGGTACATCCCGTTCCCGTCCTCCTCCGGCAAGGGCATCTTCTCCGGCGGCCTCGGTGCGGGCATCTTCATCTCGGCCAGCACCACCAAGGTCGAGGCGGCCGAGAAGTTCCTGAACTACGGGACCACCCAGGAGCACGGCAAGTGGGCGGTCGAGACGCTCCAGGACATCCCGGCCTATCCGGTGGACACCACGGGCATCGAGGGCTCGGCCCTGTTCACCCAGATCCTGGCCGACACCGGCAAGATCGCCGACGGCACCGGTGACTTCGGCTACAACATCGACGTGCTGACCAACGACACGTTCAACGAGGCGATGTGGAAGGGGATGCAGGGCATCCTCAGCGGCCAGAGCACCCCGGAGAAGGTCGCCGCGCAGCTGCAGAAGAACTACAAGAAGCCGACGACCTGATGGCCACGCCGGTCGCCAACGCGCCGTTGGTGACCAGGCAGGCCCAGCGCCGGCTGGGCGTGCTCCTGGTCATCCCGGTGACCGTCCTGACCGTGTTCTTCTTCCTGGTCCCGCTGGGCAACGCGCTGGTCTACTCCGTGGTCGACTTCGACGGCATCAGCACCAGCCCGCCGTTCATCGGGGCGGCCAACTTCGTCGAGATGGTCACCGACCCGGCGGTCTGGCACGCCCTGACCAACAACGTGATCTGGATCGTGATCGGCACGGTCGTCCCGCTGGTGCTGGGGCTGCTGATCGCGCTGCTGCTCTGGGGGGTGCGGCGGGGGAGCACGTTCTACCGGCTGTGCTTCTTCCTGCCCTACCTGCTGCCCGGGGTCGCGGTCGGCATCGTCTGGGGCTGGATCTACGACCCGGTCCAGGGGATGCTCAACACCTCGCTGGGGGCGGTCGGGCTGGACAGCCTGCAGCGCGGCTGGCTGGGTGACCCGTCCTGGGCCCTGTACGCAGTGCTGGTCACGGCGATCTGGGGCGGCACCGGGTTCGCGGTGGTGATCTTCATCTCCGCGCTGCGCAACGTGGACGTCGAGCTGGTGGACGCCAGCCGGATCGACGGCGCCAACGCGGTCGCCCGGGTCTGGTTCGTCATCCTGCCGCAGATCATGCCGGTGTTCTTGATGGTGCTGACCCTGACGCTGGTCGGCGGGTTCAGCGTCTTCGACATCATCTTCATCATGACCGCCGGCGGCCCGGCCGACGCGACCGAGGTGATCGGCACCTACGCCTACTCGACGACCTTCGAGCTGAGCCGGATCGGCTACGGCACGACGCTGGCGCTGCTGATCACGGTGCTCTCGGTGCCGGTGGCCGTCGCCCTGAACCGGCTGCAGCGGCGGTTGTCGCTGCAGGGGACGGGGGCCTGATGGTGACGACGGCCCCCCTCGCGCCGGCGATGCCGGTCGAGCCGTCGACGGCCGGCAACGTGGGCTCGACCCGGGTCCCGGGCCGGCGTACGGTCAGCCTGGCCATCCGGCACCTCGTGCTGGTCGTCCTCGCGATCGCGACCATCCTGCCGGTGATCCTGGTCATCTCCACCGCCCTGAAGAGCGACGCCGACGTGGCGGTCGACCCGTTCGGCCTGTTCACCTCGATCTCGCCCGACAGCCTGATCCGGGCCTGGGTGGACGGTCAGTTCAGCGACTACGTGCTGAACAGCTTCCTGCTCGCGGTGCCCAGCACGGTGCTGATCATCGTCGTCTCCACCATGGCCGGGTACACCTTCGCCCGACTGCCGTTCTTCGGCCGGTCGGTGCTGTTCTATCTCGTGGTCCTGGGGCTGCTGGTGCCCTTCTTCACCTACATGATCCCGCTGTACTTCCAGCTCCGGTCGCTCGGACTGCTGGACACGCTCCTCGGCGCGATCCTGGTGCTCACGTCCACCGGGGTCTCCTTCGGCACGTTCTTCATGCGCGCGTTCTTCTCCGACCTGCCCGAGGAGCTGGAGCAGGCGGCCCGGATCGACGGCTGCTCGGAGCTGCAGATCTTCACCCGGGTGATGCTGCCGCTGGTGACCTCCGGGATCGGGGCGCTGGCGGTGTTCACCTTCCTCAGCACCTGGAACAACTTCCTGGTCCCGCTGCTCTACCTGCCCGGGGGCGACTACCGGCCGCTCACCGCCGGGCTCTACAACTTCATGGGCGGCCGCTCCGTGGAGATCGGCCCGCTGGCCGCCGGCTGTCTGATCACCATCGTGCCGATCATCGTGCTGTTCGTCTCGCTCCAGAAGCAGGTCACCGCCGGGTTCATCTCCGGCGCCGTCAAGGGCTGACCACCCGCACCCCAGGCAAGGAGCTTCACGTTGTCCGCTGTCGTCCGCATCTCCGCCCCCGGCGTCGCCGAGGTGGTCCAGGAGGCCGAGCGGCCCCTGGGTCCGGACCAGGTCCGGCTCGCCACCCTGTTCTCCGGCATCTCGGCCGGGACCGAGCTGACCGCCTACCGGGGGAGCAACCCCTACCTGAGCCGGCGCTGGGACGAGGCCACCCGGCTCTTCGTCGAGGGGTCGAGCACCCTCGAGTACCCGGTCGACGGCTGGGGGTACGAGGAGGTCGGGGAGATCGTCGAGCTCGGCGCGGAGGTGGACGACCTCAAGGTCGGCACCCGGGTCTGGGGCACCTGGGGCCACCGGTCGACCACGGTCCAGTCGGCGGCGGGGGCGCGTCGGCGGGTGCTGGACCCGGCGGCGGACCCGCGGCTCGGCATCTTCTCCGAGATCGGCGCCATCGGGCTCAACGTGGCGCTCGACGCCGACATCCACGTCGGCGAGACGGTGGCGGTGTTCGGCCTCGGGGTGCCTGGTCAGATCACCGCCCAGGTGGCCCGGCTGAACGGCGCCCGGGTGATCGGGGTCGACGCGATCGCCGGTCGCCGCGCCCTGGCCCGGGAGCTCGGGGTGGACGTGGTGCTGGACGCCACGACCGGCGACGTGGCCGAGCAGGTCCATGACCTGACGGGGGGGCGGGGCGCCGACGTGTGCCTCGAGGTCACCGGGAACTACCGCGCGCTGCACGAGGCCGTCCGGTCGGTCGCCTACAACTCCCGGGTCGTGGTGGCCGGGTTCATGCAGGGCGAGGGTCTGGGGCTGCGGCTGGGGGAGGAGTTCCATCACAACCGGGTGCAGCTGGTGTGTTCTCAGGCCCAGGGGATCTCGGCATCGGTGCAGCACCGCTGGGACCACGACCGGCTCGCCCGGACCGCGATGGACCTCGCGGTCGCCGGCCGGCTGCGGCTGCTCGAGCTGATCTCGCACACGGTGCCGGTCGCGCAGGCGCCGGAGGCCTTCCGGCTGCTGAACGACCACCCCGAGCAGGCGGTGCAGGTCGTGCTCAGCTTCGACCCGGCCGACGCGGACGTCGCGGCATGACGATCCGGCTGGCCGCGCAGGAGTCGACCCTGCCCGGCGACACCCTGGGCGAGAAGTTCTCGTTCGCCCAGGACTGCGGCTTCGACGGGATCGAGCTCGGCGGAGCGGGCAACGGCGTCTTCGCCGGCCGGGCCGCCGAGCTGCGCGAGGCCCGCGAGGCGGGGGTGGTGATGTCCTCCGCGGTGATGCACACCGACGTCTTCCTGGGCGACTTCGACCCCGACCGGCGGCGCCGGGCGATGGCCGAGCTGCGGGAGCTGCTGTCCACGGTGGCCGAGGCCGGCGGCCGCGGGGTGGTCTGCCCCAACGCGTACGCCGTGTTCTCGTTGTCCTTGCCGCCCTACACCCCACCCCGTTCCCAGGAGGAGTCGCGGGCCGCCCTGGTCGACGCCTTGGCCGAGCTCGGCGCGCACGCCGACTCCGCCGGGGTGCAGGTCCTGCTGGAGCCGCTGAACCGCTACGAGGACTATCTGGTCAACACCCTGGCCGACGCGGTCTCGATCGCCGCCGAGGTGGACTCAGCGGGCGTGGCCGTGGTCGCCGACACGTACCACATGTCCATCGAGGAGGCCGACTGCGCCGCCTCGATCCGGGAGGCCGGCGACCGCATCGGGCACGTGCAGCTGGGGGACAGCAACCGGCTGGAGCCCGGGGCGGGGCACTACGACTGGCCGGGCACCCTGGCCGCCCTGGACGCGATCGGCTACGACGGCTGGCTGGCCATGGAGTGCCGGCTGTCCGGCCCGGCCGGTGACGTGCTGCCCCGGGTCGCCGCCCTGTTGCGGAGCTGACCGGGGCGGCGCTTCAGCCGTGGCGCAGGAGGCGTTCGAGGACCCGCGCACAGAGCGCGACCTCGTCGATCGGCACCGACTCGTCGGGACCGTGGGCCTCCTTCGCGCTGCCCGGCCCGTAGTGCAGGGTCGGGATGCCGGCGCCGGCGTAGAGCCGTAGGTCGCTGCCGTAGGGGCCGCCGCGTTCGGGCCCGATCCCGCGCCCCGTGACCGCCCGGTGGGCCTCGGCCAC
>CAXTVE010000044.1:3404-13329 GCA_964247485.1 uncultured Propionibacteriaceae bacterium | reverse complement strand
AGTGCTCGCGCTGTCCTTAAACGAACAACACGCCAGAATCAAAGGCATTCTGCGGAACCTTGTTGATCGCTCCCCAAGGTGACCGAGAGTCGGGCGGGCCGGCGGACGTTGCGCATCCCGGCGTGGCTGGTCGCGATCCTGGCGGCGCGTCGGCCCGAGCACGGCGGATCGGTGCCGGTGTTCCCGGATGCGGCCGGCGGCTCCCGGGACCGGAACAACATCGAGCGGGACTTCCGGCAGGTCCGCGAGGGCACGCCGTTCGCATGGGTGGTGCCGCATACCTACCGCAAGACGGTGGCAACGTTCCTGGATGACAGTGGGCTAAGCGCTCTGACCGTGGCCGACCAGTGGGGGCACGCGCGCAGCTCTATGACCCAGGACGTCTACATGGGGAGGAAGGCCGTCAACCGGGCTGCGGCGTCGGCCCTGGAAGGGCTCACCGAGTGAGTTTCGGAGCGGATGCTAACCGCAAGGTAACCGCCTCGGAGCCTGAACCGCTCCGGGGCGGTCGGCCGTTCCGGGCCTGGCTTGGGGGTTTGGTGCGCCGCGAGGGAATCGAACCCCCAACCCGCTGATTAAGAGTCAGCTGCTCTGCCTATTGAGCTAGCGGCGCGCGAAGGGCAAGACTAGCAAACCTCCGGAGTCGGTGCTGACCATCGCGGTCGGTGGGCGCCTCGGGCGTCAGGTGCCTGAGCAAGGTCAGCCGGCCGACTCCAGGACGGCCATCGCCGCGTTGTGCCCGCCGATGCCGCTGACGGCGCCACCGCGAACGGCCCCCGAGCCGCAGAGGAGCACGTCCTCCACATTCGTCGCCACGCCCCAGCGCTGCGCGGGGGTATCGGCCACGGCATCGTCGGCGAGCCAGGGCCACTGCAGGTCACCGTGGAAGATGTGCCCGCCGGGCAGCCCGAGCTCACGCTCGAGGTCAACCGGGGTCACCACCTCGACGCAGGGCCGGCCGTTCGCGTCCCGGGCCAGCACCTCGTCGAGCGGGTCGGTCAACACGTCTTGCAGTGAGCGGAGGGCGGCCCGGCGCGCCCGGATCCGGGCCCGGTCGGGGTCGGCGCGGAACAGCTCGACCGGCGTGTGCAGGCCGAAGAGCGTCAACGTGTGAGAGCCGGCGGCCTGCAGGTCCGGTCCGAGGATCGACGGGTCGGTCAGCGAGTGGCAGTAGACCTCCGACGGAAGGGGGTCCGGGATCCGCCCGCCCGCCGCCTGCTCGTAGGCCTCCTGCAGCCGGGTGTAGCCCTGGGCGAGGTGCAGCGTGCCGGCGAAAGCCACCTCGGGGTCGAGGCCCGACCGCAGCCGGGGCAGCCGGCGCACCACCATGTTGATCTTGAGCTGGCTGCCCATCGGCGCCGGCGTCGACGGTTCGCGCCCCAGCAGTCGGTCCAGAGTTGCCGGTGCGCAGTTGGCGAGCACGACATCGGCCGACAGCGTCTGGCCGTCGGCCAGCTCCACCCGCGCCCGCCCGGGCCCGTTCTCGGCCGGCTCCAACCGCACCACCCGCGTACGCGTCCGCAGCTCTGCGCCGGCCGCTCCGGCCGCCCGGGCCAGGGCGGCGGTGACTGCACCCATCCCGCCGACCGGCACCCGCCACTCGCCGGTGCCATTGCCGATCACGTGGAAGAGGAAGCAGCGGTTCTGACGCAGCGAAGGATCGTGGGCGTAGGAGAACGTCCCGATCAGCGCGTCGGTCAGCAGCGCACCGCGGACGGCGTCGTCGGTCTCGCTCGCCTCGATCAGCTCTCCGACCGGCCGCTCGGTCAGCGCCGACCACAGCCCCGGCTCGACCTTGGTGCGCAGGTCGCCCGCGCGTGGCAGGGGCTGGGTCAGGGTCGGCTCCACCACGGCCGCCAGGGCCGCCAGCGACCGGTCCAGGTCCGTCTCGTCGGCCACTGTGCGCCGGACCAGCAGGCCGCGGTCGCCCACCGGGGTGAAGGACCGGATCGTCCGCGACCGGAGCTCCAGATCGAGGCCCAGCTCAGCGATGATCTTCTCCGGCAGCAGGGACACCAGGTAGGAGAACCGCGACAGCCGCGCGTCCACCCCGGGGAACGGGGACGTGCTCGCCACCGCCCCGCCCAGCTCGTCGCGGGCCTCGAGCACCGTCACCCGGTGACCGGCCCGCCCGAGGTACGCCGCCGCGACCAGGCCGTTGTGGCCGCCGCCGACGACGATCACCTCGGCTGCGGAGCTCACTTGCTCCCGCCGCCGGCGCTGCACCGGGCCAGTTCCTCAGTGCTGAGCACCAGGTCGGCCGCCTTGGCCGAGTCGGTGATCGACTCCGGCCGCCGCGCTCCGGGGATGGGGATGACGACCTCGCTGAGCGACAGCTCCCAGGCCAGCACGACCTGCTGCGGGCTGACCCCGTGGTCGGCGCCGATCTCGGCGAAGGCGGCGAACTGGTCGCCCACGTCGCGGGCCGCGCCGCCGGTGCCGCCGAGCGGGCTCCAGGGCAGGAAGGCGATGCCGCGCTCGGCGCAGTAGTCCAGTTCGTCGGCGCTGCAGCGGAACTTCGGCGAGAACTCGTTCTGCACGCTGACCAGCCCATCCGGCCCCAGCACGTCGGCGGCGATCTCGATCTCCTCGACGTTGGCGTTGGAGATGCCGACGGCCCTGATGAGCCCCTCGTCCTTGAGCGTCTTGAAGTTGGCGATGGCGTCGGCGTAGACCATCGAGCGATCGGGCCGGTGCCACTGGTAGAGGTCGATCTCGTCGACACCGAGGTTGCGCAGGGACTTCTCCACGGCCGAGCGGAGGTAGGGCATCGAGGCGTCACGGCCCCACGTCTCGCCCTCGCTGCGGGTGATGCCGCCCTTGGTCGCGATCACGAGGTCGTCGCGGCTCCCGCCCCACGCCGCGACGGCCTTGCCGACGATGAGTTCGTTGTGCCCCATCGTGTCCCAGGTCGGGGAGTAGATGTCAGCGGTGTCGATCAGGGTGATGCCGGCGTCGAGCGCGGCGTGGATGGTCGCGACCGCCTGGGACTCTTCGGGGAAGACGTCGTCGGCGTTCATGGACATCGGCATCGCCCCGAGGCCGATCGCGGAGACGGTGAAAGGTCCGAGCTTTCGGGTCTGCATAGCGGAAACCCTAGTTGGGGTGAGTGACGGGACTCGAACCCGCGGCCACCTGGACCACAACCAGGAGCTCTACCAACTGAGCTACACCCACCATGGGCGGGTCGTTGCCGACCCGGCGCCGCGTGAAGTGTACCGGCCGGGACGGGTGCAGACGAACCGAGTTAGTCCTCGGGCGCCGGCTCCGGCACCGCCCCGGTCAGCGAGCCCTGGTAGCGCCGGGCCACCGTGCGGGCGGTCGCGCTGTCCGGTCCTGGCGGCGGCACGAACACCGCCGCGCGGTAGTAGCGCAGCTCCTCGATCGATTCCTGGACGTCGGCGAGCGCCCGGTGGTTGCCGGACTTGGCGGGGGACTGGTAGTAGACCCGCGGATACCAGCGGCGGACGAGCTCCTTGATGCTGGACACGTCCACGCTGCGGTAGTGCACGTGGTGCTCGAAGGTCGGCATGTCGCGGGCCAGGAAGGCCCGGTCGGTGCCGATCGTGTTGCCGGCCAGGGGGGCCTTGCGCGGGTCGGGCACGAACTCGCGGACGTAGTCGAGCACCCGGGTCTCCGCCTCCGCCATGGTCAGCCCGTCGTCCAGGGCACTCAGCAGTCCCGACCCACGGTGCATCTCACGCACGAAGTCGCTCATCTGGTCCAGGGCACTGCCACTCGGCTTGATCACCAGGTCGACCCCGGTGCCGAGCACGTTGAGCTCGGCGTCGGTGACCAGTGCGGCCACCTCGACCAGGGCGTCGAGGCCTAGGTCGAGACCCGTCATCTCGCAGTCGACCCAGACCAGGAGATCCTTCACGCCTGCCACTGTAGAGGGATCGCGAACCGACCCTCACGACTGCTCCGGCCGGACGGCGTACGCGGGCACCCACCGGACCAGCCACGCCGCGCCCGCCCAGGTCAGCACCGCCATGGTCCACGCCGCCGCCGCCAGGGGCGCGACGCTGCTGATCACGCTGACGATCAGCGGCCCGGCGCTGGCGCCGAGGTCGTTGCAGAGTCGCCAGCCGCCGATGAACTGGGCCCGGTCCGCGGCCGGGGCGGCGTCGGCCCCGAGCGTCATCACCACGCCGGCGGAGATGCCGTTGCCCAGGCCCATCAGTGCCGCGACCGCCGTGATGCCCGGTGGTGCGCCGGTCAGCGGCAGCAGGCCGAAGCCCAGCCCGAGCACGAGCATCGCCGGCACCGCGACGTACGCCCGCCCGAAGCGGTCCATGATCGCCCCGCCCGGGTAGAACAGCAGCACGTCGACGCCGGCGGAGATGCCGTAGATGATGCTGACGGTCGCGGCATCCACCCCCTGGGCGTCGGCCCACAGCGGCACGATGGACTGCCGGGTCGAACGGGCGGCGGAGATGGCCAGAACACCGATGCCCAGGGTGAGCAGCACCCGGCGGTGCTCGGCCAGCACCGCGAGCACGGAGCGATGCGGGCGGTCGGCGGCCACCCGGTCGGCGCGCTGCTGCCGGGTCACGTCGGGCAGGAACAGGCAGACCACCGCGGCGACCACGCTGACCACGGCGGCGAAGGCGTACGCGGCCGGGATGCCCGAGCGCGCGACCAGCGCGGCGGCGACGAAGGGCCCGATGAACAGCCCGATCCGGAAGGTGCCGCCCAGCGTCGCCATGCCGCGGGCCCGGAGCGCCACCGGGATGGCCTCGGTCAGGTACACCAGCCGGGCCAGGCTGAACACCGCGCCGGACAGGCCGAACGCGGCGATGGCCAGTCCGAGCAGCAGCAGGTTCGGCGCCAGGAAGGCGCCCAGCAGGGCGACCGCATCCAGCACGCAGGCACCGACCAGGGCGCGCTGCTCGCCGATCCTGGCCGCCAGCGCGCCGGCGGGCAGATCCCCCAGCAGCTGGGCCAGTCCGATCAGGGCGACGAAGAACGCCGCTACGCCGACGCTCGCGCCGAGCTCGCGGGCGGACAACGCCACCAGGGGCAGGATCGCCCCCTGGCCGAGCGAGACCAGCAGGGTCGGCCCGTACGCGGCGACGGCGATGTCCCGCAGCCGCGTAGGGGGCGGCGGCGGTCGCTCGCTGCCGCCGGTCGCCACTCATGGCAACCTACCGACCGGGTCGAGTCGTAAACTCCTCCCGGGCGTACGCCGCCTCGGCCCCCGTAGCTCAGCGGATAGAGCAGCAGCCTTCTAATCTGTCGCGCGTAGGTTCGACTCCTACCGGGGGCGCCGGCTCAGCCCGGTTCGAGGAGCCTGCGCAGCTCCTCGATCCGGTCGGGTTCCTCGTAGAGGACGGCGAGCTCGAGTCGCGCCTCGACCGCACGCCGGTAGTCCGGCGAAGGGTCGCCGGCATGGCGCTCGATCAGCCGGTCCAGCACCCGGCCGGCCGCTGCGTCATCAGTCCTGAAGTCGCGCTCCCGCTCAGCCAACGCCAGGGCCCGCTGCAGTGGTGTGAGGTCGGCCCGCTGGTACTGCGCGGCGACCTCGCTGTCCTGATCACCCCGCCGGACGAAGATCACCGAGTTGCCCGAGACGTCGGTGACGGTGAACCGGGTCTGGCCGGGGCGCATCCGTGACATCCGGGGCAGGCCCCGATAGCCACTCCGCCCGAGGTGGTCCTGCAACCGGGCGAGGTACAACCCGTGCAGCAGCTCGACCTCGGCCACGATCACCAGGCAGGTCGTGAAGTTGTCCTCCGGTCTCAGCTGAGGAAGTCCGAACAGGTGCAGCTCGAAGTCCTCGTAGCGCACCACCGCGTAGGAGTTCGGCGCCTTCTGCCGGAGCACCAGCGCGAAGCCGAGCGCGCCTGCCAGAAGGCGATCGCCTCGTCGAAGGACACGGCGGGAAGCAGCGGGATGGTCGTCGAGCCACCCGTCCCCATCGCGGCCGCCTCCCATCCGGCGAAGTACTCCGTACATCGTACTGGAATGGGTGCGGCCGCGAGATGGGAGGCCCTCGGTGGATCAGACCTGCCGGTAGAAGTGCAGCCGACCGTAGGAGTACCCCTCGGCGGGGGACGTCCGGTCGAAGGAGAGCAGGAACCAGCGCAGCCGGTCCGGCTGCTGTGCTGCGAACAGCGCCGGCCAGACCCGCCGTCCCCCCGTGTCGACGTCCACGTCGAGGTGACCCAGGTCAGTCATCGCGGCCACGTCAGCGTCCCGCACGATGTAGGCCGCGGTATCCGTGCCGGCGACGACGTACCGCCGGGTGCCGGACCGGACCAGGAGCTGACCCGTCTCGTTCATGCCGACCGCGGTCCGGGTCTCCGTCCACGGCCCGGCGATGCCGGTGGTCGACTCGAGCCATGCGGTGTGCCGGGCGTCCTTCGACGCCGTCGCGAACCACGTCCCGCCGTCCCGGACCGGATACATGTCCTCCCACAGGTCGCGGCCGGCGGGCAGGGCCACCGGGCCGACCGGCACCTGGTTGATGCCGTGGCGCAGATCGACCGCGGACGTGCCGACCCAGTTGCCGCGCGGGTTCGGGTGGTCGCTGTGCCCGATGACGAACCACGTCCACCGGCCGGTGCTCCGGTCGAGGAACAGGTGCCCGGCGTTGTCGTTGCGCCAGATGCCGTCGCCGCGGTCACCGAACAGGGCGCCGGTCATGGTGATGCGGCCGCTGGACACGTCGAGGGCGTAGACCCCCTGGTAGGCGTCGGGGATGGTCCCGCCCCGGGTGGTGGCGAGGAACCACACCGTGGCGCCGTCCTGGATCGGCGTGCCGTCCTCGTAGGACACGATGCGGGGGTCGGCATGGCCGACGCCGGTCAGGCTCGCCTCGAACCGGGTGCACCTCACCCGCAGGTCGGTGTGCCCTCGGGCGGTGATCCCGAGAGTCCAGGAGTCGGAGATGGCCGGGTCCCGGAGGTCGAGCCGGAACGCGAAGTCCAGCCGACCGAGATAGGTCATGGCCGGACCCCTGCGGTGCCAGACGAGGACCGAGCGGCCCTGCAGCTGGGCGATCAGGGTGAAGTCGCCCGTCAGGTCGGCGGCCGTGTCGGCGAGCGACGCGACGCAGACCCCGGACACCAGCAGCTCAGCCGCGACCATGCCCGAGTGTCGCTTGGCCGAGACGGTGATCCGCTGGCTGCCGTCCCCGGACCTCCACTCGATCATCGCGATGCCGTACGCCGTCGCCGTGATGGTCAGGTCGGCCTCGACGGTCGCGAACGGCTGCAGCGCGAACAGCCGGTAGTGCGTCTCGGTCATCGTCGCGTCGGTCGCCTGCTCGAGGACGAACGCCCCATCCGCGTAGGTCGGGACGATCTCGCCGCCCTGGACCGGGACGGCGCGGAAGATCTGCCCGCCGGGCGCCAGCGGGGACTGGCTGAGATCGAACCTGGCCAGGGGCATCCGGAGCGTGTAGAGCTCGCGCCGGGCCCACAGCCTCTTCATCGACCACTCAGCGGGTGACGTGTCCCCGGGTGACGACGAGACAGCAGCCGTCGACGCCCCCGGAGAGCGGTCGCCGACCAGCTGTCGGCCGAGGACGAGGGGCCGGCTGAGCAGGCGGCGGGCGCGCCGCCGCCAACTCGAGATCACCTACCGGCCTGCCGACGTCCTGGCGGCGGCGCCGGGTGTCGGCCGCCGCGCGTTGCCGTCGGTCGGCAGCTGGCCGGTCTCGAGCAGGTGGTTCGCCACGTCCCCGATCTTGGTCTGGGTCGACCTGGCCGCCCGGCGCAGCCGGTTGAAGGCGATGACGGCGTCGACGTTGTCGCGGGCCATCAGATACCCGACGCCCCGCTCGATGACCACGCGGTAGTCCAGGGCGTACTGCAGCTGGCCGGCCAGCTCGTGGGCCTGGTGGGCTGACAGCGCGGCACTGAGGATCGTGCCGACGATCGTGCTGAAGCGGGTCAGGGCCGCGCGTTCCGACTCGTCCCAGGGCCGCACCTCGTCGCGGTAGACGTCGAGGGTGCCGACGATGACCCCGCCGAGCCGGACCGGCACGCCGAGGACGGCGTGGACATCGTGCGGGGCGACCGCCGCCGCCAGCTCGGGCCACCGGGGCTCGGTCGCCAGGTCGCTGGTCGCGACCGGGTGACCGAGGATGTAGGCCTCGGTGCACGGTCCCTGCCCGGTCTCGCCCTCGACGGTCTCGAGCACGCGGCCGGAGTTGTCGGAGGCGGCGATGTAGTGACTGACGTTCTGCTCGTCGGCCAGCATGATGCCGCTGCCGGTGACGCCGAACAGGTCCACACAGGCCTCGGTCACCTCGTGCAGTGCCGCCCGCAGGTTGGCGTCGGGATGACTGCGGTCGGTGAGCCGGTGGAGACTCGCGGCCAGCGCGTCCTTGTCGATGGACATCTGCGAAGTCATTCCCGTCTCGCCGTGGGCTTCGTCTCGAACGGCCGACCGGCTGGTGGGCCCGGTGACCTTTGCCCTGGGCCCGAGCCCAGCGCGGGAACCGCGAGATCGAAGGTGCTGCCGCTGACCGTGGCGTGCGCCTCGTTGGCCCTGACCTCGTCGGGGGACCATCGGTGAGGTCGGTGCCGCAGGGTATTCAGGTCGACCGTCATCCTACCGGACGTCCTCGACACCAGGACCGAGGCCGCGCAGGATCAGACGCGGGCACGTGAGCTGCCCGCCCGGATGTCGGTCTGCAGAGAGCCGAGAGCACCGCGGAGCTGGGCGTCCAGCTGGGCCGCCAACGGCTTGTCCTCCGGGCTCAGCCGGTCGAAGTAGCGGTCGTGGATGACCCGCGCCACCACCTTCATCTTGAGGTTGCTGTGCTGCGACAGCCGGACCAGCAGGGGCCAGGCGTGCTCAGGTGTCAGTCCGAACCGCGCAGCCAGCAGACCGGTCACCACCCCGTACTGCTGCCGGGAAGCCAGTGCCTCACGGAGCTGGGCGACCTCGCGCTCGAGCTCGGCGATCCGCTCCCGGTACGGGCTTCCGTCGAAGCCGTCGATGGCGCGCTGAACGCCGTCGGCCTGCACCGTGTCTTGAAGCATTCGTAACCTTCGAGACGTCATGTCCGCGGACACAGGGCGGAGCACCGATCGGCCGCAAGTGTAGACAACCGACCGCGTGGGCAACAAGGTCTCCCGCTCGTCGCCGACGCGTCGTCGGGCCGCGTACGTGACCTCAGCACAGCCCCGTGCCGATAGGTTATCGACATGGCGACCGTGAGGCTCCCGGACGGGCCGACGCTGAGCTATGCGGAGTGGGGGCGGCCGGACGGCGCGGTCGTCCTGCTGCTGCACGGGCTGACGTCCTCCGCAGCGAGCTGGCGGCACGTCGCCCCGGCCCTGGGGGAGAACTTCCGGGTGATCGCCCCGGACGCCCGCGGGCACGGCGACAGCGACTGGACGCGCGACTACTCCTTCGACCTGATGGTCGACGATGTCGTCGGGCTCTGCGAACAGCTCGGCATCCTGGGGGCCATCGTCGTGGGTCACTCGATGGGCGCGATCACCGCGTACGCGCTGGCCGCCCGCCGACCGGACATGGTCCGGTTGCTCGTGCTGGAGGAGATGCCGCCGTCCGACCCGGCGAAGCCGCCGCGCCCCATGCCGAAGCAGCCCGAGCCCGGTGCGGCGTACGACTGGCGGGCCGTGATCGCGGTCCACCGCTGGCGGAACGCGCCGCCCCGCGACTGGTGGGAGATGGCCGCCCTCATCACCGCCCGCACCCTGGTGGTCAGCGGCGCGCACAGCCACCTGCCCCCCGCGCGGCTGGAGGAGCTCGCCCACCGCATCCCCGAGGCGAGGTACGTCTCGCTCGACCGCGGTCACAGTCCGCACGAGGAACGGCCCAGCGAGTTCCTGCGCGAGGTGCAGCCCTTCATCGGCTACTTCGCGAAGTAGTGTGCGACGCTCCGCGTCGCGCGGCTAGCGGTGGACCCCGCCTCCATAGTTCGGGGGGCACCCCGCGACACCGC
>CAXTVE010000044.1:217-3394 GCA_964247485.1 uncultured Propionibacteriaceae bacterium | reverse complement strand
GGGGGCCGCCGTCCCCGGGCTACTTCCGTATGTTGTGTGCCCCGCGCGGCGGCGCGCGGATCGCGCTCGACCCCGCCTCCTTCGTCGGCGCTCGCCGAGGAAGCACGCCTCGTCTCGCTTCTCCTCAGCACGGCGGCGCGCGATCCGGGGTAGCCGGACGGGCCCCCTGGCCCACCTATCCTTGGCCGCATGTCCGCCCCGCCCTCGGCCCTGGCCGCTGCGTCACCCGGCGGGCTCCGCAAGGCCTTCCGGCGCAATGCGCTGCCGCAGGACCCCAACCCGGGCGAGCCCTACCCCAAGCGGCTGATCAAGAAGCCGCTGTTCTGGGTCACGGTCGTGATGCTGATCGTGTACGCGGTGCTGCTGGTCCTGCTCTACCAGCAGACCGTGCCGGACCAGGAGGTGCCCGGCGGCACCCTGCCCGGCCTGGGCCGCGAGGCGGTGCCGATCGCCGCGAAGTACGCCGCGATCACCGCGATCCCGCTGTCCCTGCTGTTCCTGTGGGCCGATCGCTACCGGCCGCAGCGCTTCTGGGTCTGGCTGATGACGTTCGGCTGGGGCGCCTGTGTGGCGACCTACATCTCCGCCCAGGTCAACACCTGGGCCGCCAGCCAGCTCAGCATCATCGGGGACGGCGACCCGGCCACAGGGCCGCGCGCGGCCATCTTCGTCGCGCCGTTCGTGGAGGAGGCGTCCAAGGGCACCGTGCTGTTCTGGCTGGTGATCTTGATGCGCTACCAGTGGGTCAGCCGGCTCAGCGGCATCGTGCTGGCCGGTCTGTCCGGCGCGGCCTTCGCGTTCACCGAGAACATCCTCTACTACGGGCGCGTCTACCGGTACGCCGCACGGACCTTCGGCGAGGTGCCGCCGCTGGAGGCGCTGCAGAACCTGTTCGTGCTCCGCGGCGTAATGACCTTCTTCGGGCACCCGCTGTTCACGTCGATGATCGGCATCGGGCTGGCGGTGGCCGTCCGGTCCAAGAGCAAGACGGTCCGGGTGGTCGCGCCGCTGACCGGTTTCTGCGCCGCCGCGTTCCTGCACATGGCCTTCAACACGGCCGCCAGCCTGGTCTCCGGCACGCCGCTGCTGTTCATCTACCTCGGCGTGGCCCTGCCCCTGGTGGTCGGGCTGGTCATCTTCACGGTCCGGACGCTGCTCCTCCAGGGGCGGCTGATCCGTGAGCGGCTGACCGACTACGTCCGGGTCGGCTGGCTGGCCGAGTCCGACCCCGAGGCGCTGTCCCGGTTGCGGACCCGGCTGCGGTCGCTCTGGCACGCGATGTTCCTCGGACCCGACGCGTTCCTGGCCACGGTCCGGCTGCAGCGGGCGGGCACCGAGCTGGCCTACCTGCGCGACTCGATGGTGCGCGGCCTCGTCGACCAGACCGGCGTCGTGCGGGAGAAGAGCCTGCTGGCGACGATCCGGTCCGTCCGCGGCCAGGCTGTGGTCTCCCCGACCGGGCGGGCGGCGTACCCCTCGTTCCGTCGTCGTCCCGCCGCGGCCCCCGCGTACGCCCCGGCCAGCTTCCCGGGCCCGGCCGGCCTGGGCGGCAACTACCCGGCCCCGACCGCGTTCCCGGCCCCGACCGACGCCCCGGCCGGGGTGCCGTCGGCGGCCACCGTCCCGCTGGGGCAGACTGCTACGCAGTACTCGGAGGTCGACCCCAACTGGAAACCGCCGGGGGAGTAGGAGCTACGCAGATGACGGGTCGGCCGGACCCCACCTCGGTCCGGGGCGCGCCGACGCCGCTGGAGACCGCGCTGGTCGACCTGCGCACCGCCGTCGAGCCGGTCACCCTCCCCCTCCCGCTGCCCGGGGCCGCCGAGCAGCGCACGGCTGTCCGCGAGATGACCGCGCAGCTCGACGACTACGTGCTGCCGCGGCTGGCGACCATCGACGCCCCGCTGCTCGCCGTGGTCGGCGGGTCCACGGGGGCGGGTAAGTCGACCCTGGTCAACTCTCTGGTCCGACGCCGGGTCACCGCACCGGGGGTGATCCGCCCCACCACCCGGGCGCCGGTCCTGGTGCACCACAGCGAGGACGCCCGCTGGTTCGCCGACGACCGGATCCTGCCCGGACTGGCGCGCTCCACCGGCGGCGGCGCCGACGCGCGGGCCCTGCAGCTGGTGGTGGACGACTCGATGCCGCCCGGGCTGGCCCTGCTGGACGCGCCAGACATCGACTCGGTCGTCGCGGAGAACCGGCAGCTCGCCGCCCAGCTGCTGGCCGCGGCGGACCTGTGGCTGTTCGTCACCTCGGCCGCCCGCTACGCCGACGCCGTGCCCTGGGACTTCTTGATCTCCGCGGCGGCACGGAGCGCGGCGGTCGCGGTGGTGCTGGATCGGGTGCCGCCGCGGGCCATCACCGAGATCCCGCCGCACCTGGGCGAGATGATGAGCGCCCGCGGGCTGGGCGATTCGGTGCTGTTCGCGGTGCCGGAGACCGCCGTGGACGACCAAGGTCTGCTGCCGGTGGCGGCGGTGCAGCCGATCCGGAGCTGGCTGGCCGCCCTGGCCCATGACCGGGCCTCCCGGGCGCGGGTCGTGCACCAGACCCTGGACGGCGCCATCGGGTCGTTGGTGGGCCGGGCGCCCACGCTGGCCCGGGCGGTCGGCGAGCAGGTCGAGGTGGTGGCTCAGCTGCGGGCCGAGGCCGACGCCTCGTACGCCGAGGCGGTGCGCACGGTCGGAGTGCAGTCCGCCGACGGGACGCTGCTGCGTGGCGAGGTGCTGGCCCGCTGGCACGAGTTCGTCGGGACCGGGGAGTTCTTCCGGGCACTGGAGCAGAAGATCAGCTGGCTGCGGGACCGGGTGGTCTCGGCCGTACGCGGGGAGCCGCCGGAGGCACGCAACCTCAAGGTGGCGGTCGAGTCGGGGCTGGAGTCGCTGCTCCGTGACGAGGCCGACGCCGCGGCCGAGCGCGCGGAGGCGTCCTGGCAGGCTCATGCCGCCGGCCGTCAGCTGGTCGCCGACGCGCCGGTGGACCTGGCCCGGTCCTCGCCGGACTTCGCGCGGACGGCCGAGCGGGCGATCCGCGACTGGCAGGGCGCGGTGCTCGACCTGGTCGCCGACGAGGGCATGGGCAAGCGGTCCAAGGCCCGCTTCCTGGCCCTGGGCGTCAACGGGGTCGGTGTGGCCCTGATGATCGTGGTCTTCGCGCACACCGGCGGCCTGGTCG
>CAXTVE010000044.1:0-207 GCA_964247485.1 uncultured Propionibacteriaceae bacterium | reverse complement strand
GGGGTGCTCGAGGCGGTCTTCGGCGACCAGGCCATCCGCCGGCTGGCCGAGACCGCCAAGGAGGACCTGGACGCCCGGGTCCAGGCGGTGATGGCCGACGAGCTGCTGCGCTTCCACCAGGTGCTGGACGGTCTCGCGGTCAGCTCTGAGCAGGCGACGAAGGTGCGGGCGGCGGTGGAGGCGGTGCAGCGGGCGCGGGCGGAGGGG
>CAXTVE010000043.1:8403-13390 GCA_964247485.1 uncultured Propionibacteriaceae bacterium | reverse complement strand
TCGCCACCGCGGTGCACTCGCACCCCCACCCGCAGGCCCGACCCACCAAGGAGATGTCATGAAGATCGCCGTGCTCGGAGCGACGGGCCGCACCGGCCGGCCGCTGCTCGACGAACTGGTCCGCCGCGGCCACCAGGTCGCCGTGCTGGTCCGCAACCCGGACCGGTTGCCGTCGGACGCTGCCGCCCGGGTGGTGGTCGGCGACAGCCGGGACGCGCAGGCCGTGGCCGAGCTGCTGACGGGTGCCGACGCCGTGGTCTCGGCCCTCGGGCCCACGGCCAAGGAGCCGAGCCTGCACCAGGACACCACCACGGTCCTGATCGAGGCGATGCGGGCAGCCGGCGTCGTCCGCTTCGTCGGCATGAGCGGCGCCGGCATCGACGTGCCGGGCGATGAGAAGAGCCGGCGCGACAAGATCATCTCCTGGCTGGTGCAGCGCCTCGGCGGCCCGGTGCCGGCGGACAAGGCCGCGGACTACGAGCTGTGGGCGGCCAGCGACCGGGACTGGACCCTGGTCCGGGCGCCACGGCTGAACGAGCAGCCGGCGACGGGCGCCGTCGAGCACGACGCCCACCGGTCCGCCCGGTCCACGATCCTCACCCGGGCCGACCTGGCCAGCTTCCTGGCCGACACGGTGGAGGGCGGCAGCTACCTCCGCCAGGCCCCCCTGGTCGCGAACGCCCCTTGATTGGATGTTCTCGCACCCGTCGCGCCCTGGGTGTTCCCGTCGTCGTCACTCTTCGCGAAACAAAAAGCTTGTTTCGCTCATCGCTCCTTCGACGGGACCGGAGCGCTCCTCCGATGCTCGAACATGGACGGCTCCGTCTACAGCACGGGCAGTAGGCGGGTGAGCTCCATGGGCGTGACCTGCTTGCGGTACTCCTCGAACTCGGCCCGCTTGTTGCGCAGGAAGAAGTCGAAGACGTGCTCGCCCAGGGTCTCGGCGACCAGGTCGGACTTCTCCATGGTCCGGATGGCCTCGTCGAGGTTGCGGGGCAGCGGCTCGATGCCCAGCGCCTGGCGCTCCCGCTCGGTGAGAGACCAGACGTCGTCCTCGGCCCCCTCGGGCAGCTCGTACTCGCCCTCGATCCCGGCCAGCCCGGCGGCCAGCATCAGCGCGAACGCCAGGTACGGGTTGGCGGCGGAGTCGATCGAGCGCAGCTCGACCCGGGCCGAGGAGCCCTTGTTCGGCTTGTACATCGGCACCCGGACCAGTGCGGAGCGGTTGTTGCGGCCCCAGCAGATGTACGCGGGCGCCTCGCCGCCGCCGGCCAGCCGCTTGTAGGAGTTGACCCACTGGTTGGTCACCGCGGTGATCTCGGCCGCGTGCCGGAGCAGGCCGGCGATGAAGTAGCGGCCCACCTTGGACAGGTGGTGCTCGGCGCTGGCGTCGTAGAAGGCGTTGTTGTCGCCCTCGAAGAGCGACATGTGGGTGTGCATCGCCGAGCCGGGCCACTCGGTGAAGGGCTTGGGCATGAAGGAGGCGTAGATGCCCGAGGAGAGCGCGACCTCCTTGACCACCACCCGGAAGGTCATGATGTTGTCGGCGGTCGACAGTGCGTCGGCATAGCGGAGGTCGATCTCCTGCTGCCCGGGCCCGCCCTCGTGGTGGGAGAACTCCACCGAGATGCCCATCTGCTCCAGCATGGTGATCGCCTTGCGGCGGAAGTCGGTGCCCAGACTCTGCGGGGTGTGGTCGAAGTAGCCGGACTGGTCGACCGGGGTGGGCGGCTGGCCGGGCACGATCGGGTCCTTGAACAGGAAGAACTCGACCTCGGGGTGGGTGTAGAAGGTGAAGCCCTGGTCGGCGGCCTTCTTCAGCGCCCGCTTGAGCACGTAGCGCGGGTCGGCGTAGCTGGGCGACCCGTCCGGCATCGAGATGTCGCAGAACATCCGGGCCGTGGCCGGGCTGATGTCGCGCCAGGGCAGCACCTGGAAGGTGGCCGGGTCGGGGTGCGCGACCATGTCGGACTCGTAGACCCGGGCGAAGCCCTCGATGGCCGAGCCATCGAAGCCCATTCCCTCGGCGAAGGCCCCCTCGAGCTCC
Source organism: uncultured Propionibacteriaceae bacterium (assembly GCA_964247485.1). Taxonomy (GTDB): domain Bacteria; phylum Actinomycetota; class Actinomycetes; order Propionibacteriales; family Propionibacteriaceae; genus Microlunatus. The sequence goes on along the minus strand of CAXTVE010000043.1, from coordinate 11,343 downwards.
GCCGGGGCCACCGCGACCGACTTCAGGAAGCCGAGCACGTCGGTGAACCACATTCGGACGAAGCGGACGTCCCGCTCCTCGATGGCCCGGAGCACGAACTCGGTCTGCTTGTCCACCCGCCCCAGTCTGCCGGTCGGGATGTAACGCGGACGTTTCGGGGCGGGCGCCCCCGCCCGGCCCCCCCCCCCCCTGCGGGGGGGGGGGTTTTAACCCCCCCGTTGGGGGGGGGGGGGGGGCGGGGGCGCCCCCCCCCCCCGACGACGAACTAGCTGCCGACCTTGGTCACACCGAACATCAGGACCCGTCGGTCGATGTCGTAGAACACGCTGCTGGTGTTCTCCAGCAGGTCCTGCAGGTTGTCGGCGTCGTCCGGGTCCAGGGTGAGCACCTCTTCCCATGCGCCCTGGTCGAGCACGAGCTGCAGGCTGAAGGTGCCGGGCTGGCCGCTCTCGCCGGCCGTCCAGCTGAACTGGTAGTGGCTCAGCTGGCGGACGCGGATGCTGTCATCGGTGAGTTCAGGCATGGTTCATCCTTTCATTCGGGCTGGAACTGATCCGACCGGGGGTGTACCCGGACGGCTGTGGGCGAAACGGCTGTCCGAGGTCGACGGAGGTTGCCGTCAGGGCCTCGGGCTGAGCTCGAGGTTAAGCGCCAGAGGCGCGCGGCCACGGTGAACAGCCAACCCATCAAGGTGACGAGCAGGACGCGTTGGACCAGACCGCGGTGGTCGAACAGACCGCTGCCGGGTTGTTGAGCCAGCTTCAGGGCGACGACCTCGGATCCGGTCCGATGACCCTCCCCGCCCCAGCCGATAGTGCCCAGAGACTCTTGCGCATCACCTGGCGCCCGCCCTATGTTGTAAGCAAGTACTTACTGACGGGAGGCTGATGGACGGCAGCGGTCGGCAGCGCATCCTGGGCGCAGCGATGCCGCTGTTCGCCAGGCAGGGCTACGCGGGCACCACGATCAGCCAGATCGAGGAGGCCGCCGGGTTGTCGCCGGGCTCGGGCGGGCTGTACCGGCACTTCCCGTCGAAGCGGGCGGTGCTGGAGGCCGGGATCAGCGCGGCGATCACGGAGCCGGCGGAACTCGGCGCCCTGGTCGACGATCCGATGGAGCTGGCGGGCCGGCCGGTGCAGCAGCGACTGCTCGCAGTGGCCCGGGCCGGACTGCAGAGGCTTGGTGATCAGCGGTACCTGAACCGCCTGGTGCTGCGCGACCTCGCCCAGTTCGACGATCTGCTCACCCTCGTGCGGGAGCAGGAGATCGGGCGGTTCTCCACGGCGTTCGCGGCCTGGCTCGCCAACCAGCCGGAAGCCGCGGTCACCGGACGCGAGGTGGACTGGGAGGCGGTCGCGATGGTGCTGATGGGTGCGGTCAGCCACTACTGGATCATGGTCGACACCTTCGGTCGGCACCCTCTGCACGTCGACGAGGAGCGCTACCTTGCCGCCGCCGCCCAGCTGGCCGCAGCCCTTCTCGTCCCCGTCGAGCCTGGTGGCGACCGGTGACTGCCGCCCCGGGGTCCTCGATCAGGCAGCTCAGCGTCCGGGTCCTGACCGGGCTGTGCGGGCTGATGATGGGCGTGCTCGGCTCCTGGTCGCTGCTGGCGCCCGCGTCCTTCGCTCGCTTCATCGACTTCTCACCCTTCAACGAGCACCTCCTGCACGACGTCGGCGCATTCCAGATCGGGATCGGCATCACCCTGCTGCTCTCCACCGTTTGGAAGGACCCGCTCGGTGTCGCGCTCGTCGGGTTCGTGTCCGCCGACGCCCTGCACGTCGCGAACCACGCCCTTGACCTCCACCTCGGCGGTCACCGCAGCGACCCGTGGCTGCTCGGCGGCTTCGGCCTCCTCGCGCTGACTGCCCTGGTCCTGCACCTGCGTCCCGTGTCTCCAGCCCAGCGGAACCCGTGATGCGCGTCCTTCTCGCCGGCGCCACCGGCGCCATCGGCCGACACCTGACAGCCCACCTCAACGCGGCCGGACATCAGGTCGTCGGGCTCACCCGCAGTCGCGCGGCCGCACGGCAGTGGACCGATGAGTGGGTCGGCGCCATCGTGGCTGACGTCCTCGACCGCACCGCCGTCCTCACAGCCGCCCGTGGGCACCGGGCGGACGCCGTCATTCACCAGCTGACCGCGCTCTCCCGCCTGCCGTCCCGCCACCGTGACCTCGACGTCACCAACCAGCTCCGTACCGACGGGACCCGGCACCTGGTGGAGCTCGCGGCGACGGTCGGCGCCACGCGGATGATCACGCAGTCGTTCCTCGGGGGCTACGGCTACGTCGACCACCGGCCGGCCCTCCAGCGGCAGGACCGCGAGCTCCTCGACGAGACCGACCCGTTCGGGGAGCCGCCCGGCCGGCCGGCCCTCGACCCCGTCGTCCATGCCCTGCGCGAAGCCGAGAGGCTCACCCGGACCGCCGCCGGGATCGACGGCATCACGCTCCGGTACGGCCTGTTCTACGGTGCCGGCGGGCCCCTGGAGACGCTGCTTCCTCTGCTGCGGAAGCGCCGGCTGCCGCTCCCCCGCACCGGGGGCGGCACCCACTCCTACATCTGGCTGCCCGACGCGGCCGCCGCCACCGTCGCCGCTCTCGAGCAGGGCGTCGCCGGTCAGGCCTACAACATCTGCGACGACCAACCGGTCGCCTGGAACACCTTCATCACCGCCGTCGCGGCCGCGGCCGGCGCAGCGCGACCCCGGTTGGTCCCCGGCTGGCTGTTCCGGGCGGCCCCCTACGCCCGCGACCTCATCACCAGCACCATCCCCATGGGCAACCGCAAGGCCCGGCACGACCTCCACTGGACCCCCCGGGCTGCCACCTACCGCGACGGGCTCGCCGCCGACCTGCCGAACCGGGTCGCGTAGCACCTTGGGTCGACCCTGGCGAGGACGACCTGGACGCCCGCCGGTTCGACGACGGGCCTGGTT
>CAXTVE010000043.1:0-8393 GCA_964247485.1 uncultured Propionibacteriaceae bacterium | reverse complement strand
CCCCCGGCACTCGTGGTTCGGCCACCCACCCGCTGGGTAACGTGAGCGGGTCGCCCCACCACCCCGAGGACGTCGAATGTTCGTGCTCTACCTCGTCATGCTGGTCGTCTTCTGGCCCCAGCTGACCCAGGCCGTCGACTGGCTGCGCTGGCTGCGCGCGCGGCAGGCGATCCACCTCGAAGCCAGGACGGCTGTCGCTGACCTCGATTTGGAGTACGAACTGCTGCTGCACACCCACCGATGACCGCCGACACCGAGGAGCAGCCGACACCGCTTCCCATGGTTCGTCCCCCGAACCTCGCGACGGGCGAGGACCGGACGGCGAGCCGGCTGGAGCTGTTCTTCGACCTGGCCTACGTGCTGGCGGTGATGGAGCTCGTGGGGGCGTTCGTCGACAACCTCAGCCCGTCCGGACTGCTGGTCCTCGCCGGCCTGTTCACGATCCTGTGGCTGTCCTGGATGGACTTCACCATCTACACCAACCGCTTCGACACCGACGACGTGGTGTTCCGGATCGCCAAGCTGGGGGCCACCGCGGCCATCGCCGGCTGCGCGGCCGCCGCGAGTGGAGCCGTCGGGACGTACGCCGTGCCGTTCGCGGCCTGCTACCTGGCCGGCCGGCTGATCCTGCTCGGGCTCTATCTGCGCGCCTGGCGGCACGTGCTGGAGGCCCGGCCGACGATCAACGTGTACCTGGCCTGCATCGGGGTGAGTGCCGTGCTGTGGGTGGTCTCGCTCACGGTGCCGGGGCCGGCCCGCTATGTGCTCTGGGCCGTCGCCGCGCTGGTCGACGGGCTGGGGCCGCCGCTGGCCACGCTGCGTAGCAGAAAGCTGCCGCTGCACATCGAGCACCTGCCGGAGCGCTTCGGGTTGTTCGTCATCCTGGTGCTCGGCGAGGCGGTGGGCGGCGCGGTGCGCGGCGTTCACGACGCGTCCTGGGTCGGCTCGGCGGTGCTGGTCGGGGTGACCGGCGTCGTCGTCACCGCGGCGCTGTGGTGGGTGTACTTCGACATCGGCGCCGACCAGAGCGCCGACCGGCTCGACGAGGGCGAGGAGGAGCCGGAGCCTTCGGACGACGCGGTCGACGAGCGGCACGACCTGTTCATCTACGGCCACCTGCCGATGACGCTGGGTGTCGTGGTCGCCGGAGCCGGGATCGAGGAGCTGGTGCTGCACCCGGACGATTCCCTGCCGTCGCCCTACGGCTGGCTGCTCGTCGGCGGGGTCGCCGTGTTCCTGGTCGGTATCGCGCTGGTGATCGGGGGCACGGCGCGGCGCTGGCAGTCGGTCTGGCCGTGGCCGCTGGGCGCGTTGGTGCTGCTGCCGGTGCTGGCGGTCCTGCCGTTCTTCACCAGCACCACGTTCGGCGTGGCCCTGGCCGCCTACCTGGTCCTGGTGGCCGCCGTCGGCACCTCTCGGCTCCGCGGACCAGCCGACTCCTGAGGCCACGCCGACCGCCACCTCCTGGCCGCGGTTACGCTCGAAGCGTGCCCCACCTGCGACTCGCCCTGGCCCAGATCAACGCGACCGTGGGCGACATCTCGGCCAACTCCGACCTGGTGCACGCCTGGGCCCAGCGGGCGTACGACGCAGGGGCGGATCTGGCCCTGTTCCCGGAGATGGTGCTGACCGGCTATCCCGTCGAGGACCTCGCGCTGCGGTCCAGCTTCGTCGAGGCGTCGCGGGCCTCCATCCGCCGGCTGGCCAAGCGGCTGGACGAGTCGGGCCTGGGCGACATGGTCGCGGTGGTCGGCTACCTGGACCGCACCGAGGACCCCGAGCATCCCAAGGGCGGTCACCCCCAGAACGTCGCTGCCGTGCTGCACCGCGGCGACGTGGTCACGACCTACGCCAAGCACCACCTGCCCAACTACGGGGTGTTCGACGAGGACCGCTACTTCGAGCCCGGTAACGAGCTGCACGTGCTGCGCATCCGCGGCGTCGACGTCGCCGTGGCCATCTGCGAGGACCTCTGGCAGGACGGCGGCCCGGTGACCGCCACGGCCGAGGCGGGCGCCGGGCTGCTGGCCGTGGTCAACGCCAGCCCGTACGAGCGGGACAAGGACGACGTACGCGGTGGCCTGGTGGCCCGTCGGGCGCGCGAGGCCGGCTGCCCGTTGGCCTACGTGAACCTGGTCGGCGGGCAGGACGAGCTGGTCTTCGACGGCGACTCGATGGTCGCCGACGCGGCGGGCGCGATCACCCACCGCTCCCGCCAGTTCGTCGAGGAGCTGCTGGTGGCCGACCTCGCCCTGCCGGCGGCCACGGCCCCGCTGGAGACCGAGCGGGCCGAGGGCACCGTGCCGGCCCTGCCCGGCCAGAGCGGGATGGTGATCACCCGGCACCACATCTCCGACGCCGGCGCCGCCCCGGCCGAGCTGGTTGCGCCGAGCATCGCCGAGCCGCTGCCGGCCATGGCCGAGATCTATCTCGCGCTGGAGCTGGGACTGCGCGACTACTGCCACAAGAACGGCATCGAGCGGGTCTACCTCGGCGTGTCCGGTGGCATCGACTCCACTCTGGTCGCCGCCCTCGCCTGCGACGCCCTCGGTCCCGAGCACGTCTACGGCATCTCCAACCCGAGCGCCCACTCCTCCGAGCACTCCAGGACCGACGCGGCGGAGCTGGCCCGGCGTACGGGGCTGAACTTCACCACGGTGCCCATCGGCCCAGCGGTCGACGCCTTCCAGACGATGATCGACATCGACGGGATCGCCGCGGAGAACCTGCAGGCCCGGATCCGCGGCATGCTCTGGATGGCCGAGTCGAACCAGCACGGCCCGTCGATCGTGCTGGCCTGCGGCAACAAGAGCGAGCTGGCGGTCGGCTACAGCACCATCTACGGCGACGCGGTCGGCGGCTACGCCCCGATCAAGGACGTGCCCAAGACCTGGGTCTGGAAGCTCGCCCGGTGGCGCAACGAGTCCGCGGCGACCCGGGGTGAGACGCCGCCGATCCCCGAGAACAGCATCAGCAAGGAGCCCAGCGCCGAGCTCGCCCCGGGACAGAAGGACAGCGACTCGCTGCCCCCGTACGACGTGCTGGACGACATCCTCGACGACTACGTCGAGGGTGACCGCGGCCGTGCGGAGCTCCTGTCGCAGGGCTTCGACCCGGCCATGGTGGACAAGGTGATCCGGTTGGTCGACCGGGCCGAGTACAAGCGGCGGCAGTACCCGCCGGGCACGAAGATCAGCTTCAAGGCCTTCGGCCGCGACCGGCGGCTGCCGATCACCAACGGCTGGCGCGAGGGGCGCTGACCACGCCGCATCCGGCGCACTGACTGCGGCGGACGACCGGTCGGCAGCCAGCACGGGCCGGCACGCGCCTGGTTCGACGAGGTGCTGCGCCGCCCGGCCACCGCCCTCGAGGCCACCTGACGGGCGGCCGTGACGGCAGTTAGGCCGGCGCGGCGACCTCCTCGGCGATCACCGTCATGGACTCCAGGAACGGCGCGCCGAAGGTCGTGGCCATGGCGACGTCGCCGGCGTCGCGGCCGCGGCCGATCAGCACCCGGCCGATGCGCCGCTCGTGGTTGCGCGGGTCGAAGGTCCACCACCGATCGCCGAGGTAGACCTCCATCCAGGCGGCGAAGTCCATCGGCTCCGGCCGAGGCGGCACCTCGATGGCCGGCAGGTAGCCGAAGACGTAGCGGGCCGGGATGTTCAGGGCCCGGCAGAGCGAGACCGCGAGGTGGGTGAAGTCCCGGCACACCCCGTAGCCCGAGGCGTGCACGTCGGCCGCGGTGCTGGTCGGCGTGGAGCTGCCGTAGGAGAACGTCAGGTGGTTGTGCACGTATTCGCAGATCGCCTGCACCCGCCGGTAGCCCGGCGGCAGCGTGCCGAAGCGGGACCACGCCTCCTTCCCGAGCACGTCGGGCAGGCAGTAGCGGCTCGGCAGGGTGTAGAGCAGCGTCTCGTCGGGCAGCTCGTCGGCCGGCCGCTCCGGCGCGTCTTCGTCGGCCTCCTCGACCGCGTCCGGAACCACGACGCTGGCCCGATAGCTGATCACCGACCGACCCGCCGGGACGGTGAGCCGGCGGCAGACGTTGCCGTAGAGGTCGGTGTAGGTACGGCTATCGCCGTCCGGCTGCAGCGACCACTCCGCGCCGACCAGCTCCGCCGGCTGGTCCGCGACCGGCTCGACCTGGAAGACCGCGGCGACGTCGAAGGAGGACTGGTGGACGAAGTCGCAGCCGAGGGTGAGCCGGCGGCTCACTGCGAAGAGGTCGGCGGCGTCGGCGTGGGCGGGGTGGTCGGATTGATCGGGTCGTCCGCGTCCGTTAGGTCGGAGGTGGACGGCTCGGAGAACTCCGAGGTCAACGGGGTCTCCGGCTCCGAGAGTGACGACGCGAGCGGGTCGGACTCCGACAGCGTCTCGGGCAGGTCGGAGGCGAACGGGGTCTCCGCCTCGGACGTGAAGGAGGTCTCCAGGGAGTCATCGGCGAACGACGTCTCGAGGGGGTCGGGGGCCAGCGCCGTCTCCGACAGGTCGGGCGTCGACGCCGGGTCAGGGGCCGCCTGGCCGCCGGCTGACTCCTTGGCCTTGTCGGCGGCGGCGTTCACCAGGCCGGCGACGGGGTCGGGGAGCTTCGAGGCGTTCTGCTTGACCGTGTCGCTGAGGTTCGACACCGTGTCCTGCACCTGCGGCGAGCCGAGGAAGTCCGTGGCCTTGCCGCGGATCTGCTCGAACCGGGCCCGTCCGGCTGCCGAACCCATGACGTAGCCGATGCCGGCCGCCAATCCGGCGACGAGGACAGTTCTGATCTTCATGTGAACTCCTGGGATACGCGACGACAAGCAGGGTTGAGGTCTCGAGTTTACGGTGTAAGCCCGGCGGCGGCGAAGGGGGTCGCCGGTGGGCGGCTCCCCGGCCGCCGCTCCGGGCATGACAGGGTCTGGACATGGCGGTACGGCGGCTGGAGGCGCGTGGGCCGGCAGTGCCGGACGAGGTCTGGGACCGGTACGCCACCCTGGCCCGCTGGCCGGAGTGGTCCCCCCAGATCAGCCGGGTGGTGGCCGGCGCGGACCGGCTCGCGCTCGGCGTACGCGGCACGGTCTACCTCGCCGGTGCGCTGCCCGTGCCGTTCACGGTGACGTCCTGCCGCCCGGAGGACCGCACCTGGAGCTGGCAGGTCCGGCTCGGCCCGGTCACCCTCGATCTCGGGCACGCCGTGTACGCGGCCGGCTCCGGCACCCGGGCCACCCTGGCCCTGTCCGGGCCCGCCCTCGTGCTCGCCGCGTACGCGCCGTTGGCCCAGCTCGCGCTCCGTCGCCTCGTGCGCTGAGCCTCAGCGCTCGTCGGCGTCGTCGTTCCAGCGAGGGTCGTTGTCGAAGGCATCGTTGCGCTCCTCCACCCGCTGCAGCGCGCGCTCCGCCTCCTCGCGGCTGGCGTACGGACCGAGCCGGTCGGCCGCGCGCCCCGCCTTGCGGTCCTGCACGGCGGTCTTCGTCTTCAGGTCGAACCACCACTGGTTGTCGGCCATGATCGCTCCCTTCAGCTGGTCCCGACGCTACACTCGGGCTCGGACGAGTCGGCCAGGCGATCGCGGTCCCAGCTCACAGCCGGGGCCGAGGAAAGTCCGGACTCCGAAGAGCACGGTGGTGGGTAACGCCCACCCGGGGTGACCCGCGGGACAGTGCCACAGAAAACAGACCGCCCCTCGTGAGAGGGGTAAGGGTGAAACGGCGGTGTAAGAGACCACCAGCACCCCAGGTGACTGGGGTGGCTCGGTAAACCCCACCGGGAGCAAGATCACAAGGGCGCGCAAGCGCCTGCGGAGGCGCTCGAGGGCTGCTCGCCCGAGCCTCCGGGTAGGTCGCACCAGGCTGCTGGCAACAGCAGTCGCAGATGGATGATCGCCCGTCGGCTCCGGCCGGCGACAGAATCCGGCTTACCGGCCGGCTCGTCCCCTCCTCTCGTGGTCACTCGCGCCCGGCGCTCTACCCCGCCGACGTCGTCCTCCCTCCGGAACGAAGAGCATGTTCCGCCCGTCGCCCTCCGCTCGGCGGCGCGCCTACCCGACGCTCGCGACCGGACCTGTCGTGGTCGCTCGCGCCCGGCGCTCCACCCCGCCGCCGTCGCCCTCCGCTCGGCGGCCCGCCTACCCGACGCTCGCGACCGGACGTACCGTGGTCGCATGGACGACCCCGAGGTGATCCGCGCCCGCAAGCGGCGCTGCACCCGGGCGGTCCTGCTCGGCCTGGCGACCATGGCGGTGGCGCTGCTGCTCAGCGCGGGTGAGCTGGCCCCGGACCTGCTGACCACGGCCGCGGCGATCGTCGGATTCTCACTGGTGATGTACGGCGTCCACGTCGGCTGGGTCATCTTCTACGACCGGGAGACCGACGGCCCGCCGGCGTGAGCTCGCCGCCCCGCCGACGGCGACCATGGTGAGCACGAGCGCGAGGGTCACGAACAGCGCGACCGGTCCCAGCAGGCCGGCCAGCCACGGGGCGACCAGGGCGCCGAGCATCGCGGCCAGCACCATGATCGCGTCGCTGAACCCGAGCGAGAACGCGAGCACCCGGTCCGGCACGGACCGCTGCAGCACCTCCGTGCTCGCGCACTCCACCACCGTGCCGGCCGCACCGGTCACCACCAGCGGCCCGGCGGCGGCCGCTACGCCCGGCAGCCCCCCGGCCCGCCCGAGGCCTGCAGCGGAGCCCGCCAGCGCCGTGCGCATCCGGAGCGCGTGCGCCAGCAGCGGTGCGGCCAGCGAGCCGAAGCCGAGTGCCGCCGTGCCGATCCCGAAACCCGAGTCGCCCGCCGCCCAGTACTGGTGGCTGAGGCTGAGCAGGGCCACGCTGGCTGCGCTCTCCACGAAGTTGTGCAGGGTGACCACGCCGATCGCCGCCGGGACGCCGGGGGTGGACAGCACGACCGCCAGCCGCCCGCCCGTGGGTTCGGTCGGGTCACACCGCACCGGCGTGCAGCGCAGGCCGCGCAGCAGCACCCAGGAGCCGACGGCCAGCACCGCCGCGGCCGGCAGCCCCGCATCGCCGACGCCGATCCCGAGCAGCAACCCGCCCAGCGCCGGGCCGACCACGAACGCCGACACCTCCACGGTGACCAGCAGGTCGGTCAGCCGACCCGTCCGCGACCCGCCGATGTTCGGCAGCGCGGCCGCCGAGGCCGGGTACGCCGGGGTGCTCACCGCCACGGCCAGCGCCGTCACGACCACGGCGAGCACGAGCTGGTCGGCCAGCATCGCCGCCCCGGCGCCGGCCAGCAGCAGGGTCCGGGTAGCCGCCGACCAGTGCAGCACGGTGGTCCGCAGCACACGGTCGGCCAGCACCCCGGCTGCGGTGGACAGCAGCACGTAGGGCAGCAGCCGGACCGCGCCGGTCAGGCCGAGCCAGCCGTCGCTGCCGGTGGCCGACCAGACATCGGCCAGCAGCAGCGGCCACGGGAGGGAGATCGCGGTCGCCCCGAGGGCGTGCGAGCCCACCAGACGAAGGCCGGGCGACGTGGTCACACGGTCGAGGAGGCCGGCCGGGCCCTGCCGATACGCGGCCGGGCACAATGGTGGTCCCGATGCCTGAGCTCCCCGAGGTCGAGAGCGCGCGGGCCGCCGTCGAGCGCGCCGCGCTGGGTCGTCGCATCACCGAGGTCGACGACACCGACAGCTGGGTCTGCCGCCCGCACGCGCCGGGCGAGATCCGGGCCGCTCTGCTGGGCCGCACCCTCACCGGCGCCTTCCGGCGCGGCAAGTCCATGTGGTGCGAGACCTCCGGGGTCGGTCGCTCGCGGACGCCCGGACCGGTGCTCGGGCTCCACCTCGGGATGAGCGGCCACCTGCTGATCACCGACGCCGGCGGAGCCCTGGACGAGGGCGGCGACTGGCTCGGCCGCCGGGCCGGTCGCGCGGCCGAGCGGGCGGCGGACAAGCCGGTGTGGGTGCGATTCGCCCTGACCTTCGCTGACGGCGGCGGCCTGCGGCTGTTCGACCAGCGCCGGCTGGGACGCGTCCGGCTGGACCCGGCGGTGGACGCCCTCGGCCCCGACGCCCAGCAGGTGCCACCGCAGGACTTCGCTGCGCGGATGGGCCGCCGCCGGGGCCCGGGGACGGCCCGGCGGCGGGCGGCGGCGGCGGCGCGCGCGCCCGGCGGGGCCCACACCGCCGCGGTCACCCCGTCCCCCCGCACGGGGGCCCACGGCCCCGGGGGCGGGACCGAGATGCAGCGGGCGACCGTCGGCGGACGGACGACATGGTGGTGTCCCCGTGAGCAGAAATGACCGCCGGGACAGGAGTTCCGGGTTAGTCTCCTGCGATGACCAGACGCGCCCTGCGCCTGGTCGCGGTGGGGGCCGCGACCTCGTTGATCCTGGCGGCAGCGGCCGGTACCGGGCGCGCGGACACCTCGAGCCCTACGCCGGCGCCGTCCGGATCG
>CAXTVE010000042.1:7867-13420 GCA_964247485.1 uncultured Propionibacteriaceae bacterium | reverse complement strand
GGCTGCGATGGCGCGGTGCGCCAGCTGCTCGGCTCCGGCCTCCGCCTGACCCGCGCCTCCGAGCAGCGCGAGATCGCCGCGATCCTCGACCGGCACACGGCCGGGCTGTCCAAGCCCGACCTGGCCGCACTGGACTACGACCGGTTCGCCGAGGCCCTGGTCCGCGGGGTCGCCGCGCACCACGCGGGGCTGCTGCCGGCGTTCAAGGAGTGCGTCGAGGAGGCCTTCGTCCGCGGCCTGGTCAAGGTGGTCTTCGCCACCGAGACGCTGGCGCTGGGCATCAACATGCCGGCCCGGTCGGTCGTGCTGGAGAAGCTGGTCAAGTACAACGGCGAGACCCACGCCGACATCACGCCGGGGGAGTACACCCAGCTGACCGGGCGGGCCGGCCGCCGCGGCATCGACGTCGAGGGCCACGCGGTGGTGCAGTGGCAGCCCGGGCTGGACCCGCGCGCGGTGGCCGGGCTGGCATCGCGGCGCACCTACCCGCTGCGGTCCTCGTTCGCGCCGACCTACAACATGGCGGTCAACCTGGTGGCCAGCGTCGGTCGCGAGCGGGCCCGGACCCTGCTGGAGCAGTCGTTCGCCCAGTTCCAGTCCGACCGGTCGGTGGTCGGGGTGGCCCGGTCGGTGGCCCGGAACGCCTCGGGTGTCGAGGAGAGCTGGGCGAAGGCGGCCTGCGGCCAGGGCGACTTCCAGGCGTACGCCCGGGGCCGGGCCGAGATCGCGGCGCTGGAGGCCGAGGCGGCCCAGGAGCGGCGGTCCGACCGCCGGGCGGAGACGCTGCAGGTGCTGCTCGGCTTCCGACCGGGCGACATCGTCCGGGTGCCGGGCGGCAAGCGGCAGGGCTGGGTGCTGGTCATCGACCCGGCGACCCGGAGCGAGAACGAGGCCCCGCGCCCGTTGGTGCTGACCGAGGACCGGCAGGTCCGGCGGCTGTCGCTGGTCGACTTCCCGGCGCCGCCGGTGGTCGCCGGCCGGATGCGGATCGCCAAGCAGTTCAACCCGAAGGAGGCGGCCTCGCGGCGCAACCTGCCCGCGGCGTGCCGGGCCCGGCGGGCCGAGGGCGACCGCGGCCCGGACCGGGTGCGGCGGGCTGCCGTCGACCAGGATCTGGTCACCGAGATCGCCGAGCGGCGGGACGCCCTGCGCCGGCACCCCTGCCACTCCTGCCCAGACCGGGAGACCCACGCGCGCTGGGCCGAGCAGGCGCTGCGGCTGGAGCGGGAGAACGCCCGGCTGCAGGAGCGCGCGAACACCCGGACCAACACCATCGCCAACCACTTCGACAAGATCTGCACGGTGCTCGAGGGCCTGGGCTACCTGACCGGGCCCGGCGGCGGGCGGGTCAGTGATTCCGGGCGGACGCTGGCCCGGATCTACGCCGAGCTCGACCTCGTCGCCGCAGAGTGCATCCGGGCGGGCGTGTTCGATCGGCTCACCCCGCCGCAGCTGGCGGCGGTGCTCGCCTCGCTGGTCTACGAGGCCCGGCGCAGCGACGAGAACGGGCGTCGGCCCCGGATGCCGGATGCTGCGGCCAGCGAGGCGATGACGGCGGTCCGTCGGATCTGGCGCGAGGTGTCTCTGGTCGAGCGGGACGCCCGGCTGCCCCGGGCGCCCGAGCCGGACATCGGCTTCAGCGAGGTCGCGTACGGCTGGGCGGCCGGGCGTGCGCTGGCCGACGTGCTGGAGGAGACCGACCTGACCGCCGGCGACTTCGTCCGCTGGGTGCGGCAGGTGGTCGATTTCGCCGGCCAGGTCGCCGACGCCGCCGGCCCGGGCGAGCTGCGGGACACCGCCCGCCGCCTGGTGGACGCGATGCGTCGCGGGGTGGTCACCTACTCCGTCGAGGACGATGACGCCGACGACATCTCGGGTGCCCAGCTGCCCTGACGGCCTCGCGGCGAACCGAGCTGTCGACCGGCAGGCTTCCCGCTGAGGCGAGGCCGCACAGGTGGCCGCCGCCGATAGACTGGGGCGCGTCTCGGGGGTCACCGCAACAACCGCTCCCGGAACGGAGGCGATCGGCGTGCGCCCTCGCCGGCCCCTGGCCCTGCTCGTCGTGTCGGCCCTCCTCCTGGTCGCGGGGTGCGGCACCCCACCCTGGCTCGAGGCGGGCGGGACGGGCACCCCCACGGCAGCCGACCCGTCCCCGGTGAGGTCGACGGCCGCGCCCGCCCGCAACGACCTGGCCAAGGGGTCGTTGAAGCGCACCCTGACCGCCGGCGGCGTCCGGCTGACGGCGACGTACTTCTCGACCCTGGACATGTCGGCGTGGACGCCGGCGGCCAGCAAGCCGCTGACCCTGTCCGTGGTCGGTCGGTTCGCCGACGGCAGCAAGCAGAACATCCACCTGAGCAGGCTGTCGATGACCACCGACGTCACCGGGCCCGACGGGCCACTGCCCGGTCCCGCGCCGATGGTCGACGAGTCGGCGGCCCCCGGCTATCTGATCAAGGCGCCGACCTCCTACGGCCAGGTGTTCACCCTGCCCGCCCTCGACCCGGCCGCCCGGTCGGTCACGCTCCTGCTGACCTACGAGCTGCTCGTCCAGACCGCCCCGAAGTCGGCTGACTACGCCAAGCAGGCGGCGAGCGACACCGTGGTCATCGCGCTCGCCGGCTGACGGTCGGGGCTGCGGATACCGTCGTTGACACGGTTGTCAGACAGCGGATTGAGCATCGCCTGAGGTTCTCCCGGCCGAAAAGATCGCTTCTCAGCCAAATCTAGAGGTAGGTCGCGGAGTTTTGTCCGTTCCTGAGCGAACTATCTGGCCGCCTGCAGAGGGGCTAGAGGTTGAACCGTCAATCTTGTTCCACCGGCCCCGAGTCGGCCCCCGAACCAGATCGACCTCCCCCAGGAGCAAGGCCATGACCACCACTGTCCCGGACAGCCGCACCACCCCCGCCGTCGCGTCGCTCGAGTACTACGTGCGTCAGCACCTGGCCGACGTCGAGTCGCTGCCGACCTACCGGCCGGTCATCGGGTGCGTGGTGCCGGCCTACAACGAGGCGGAGACGATCGCCGCGGTGCTGCGGTCGCTGCTCAAGCAGACCCGGGTACCGGACCAGATCCACGTGGTGGTCAACAACACCACCGACGACACCTTCGACATCGCGGCCAAGTTCGCCGGCCCGCGGTCCCGAACCCGCCGGGGCGTGACGCAGACGACCGAGGTCTTCGTGCACGACATCGGGGAGAACCCGCACAAGAAGGTGGGCGCGCTCAACTACGGCTTCTCGCTGCTCCCGCAGGCGGACTACCTGCTCGGGGTCGACGGCGACACCACGCTGGCCAAGGACTGCGTCGAGCGGCTCGAGGAGGAGATCACCTCCGACACGCGGATCGGCGGCATCTCGGCCATCTACTCCATCGACGACCGAGGTCACCGGGGTGCGGTCGCGCCGTTGCTGATCGCCGGTCAGCGGGCCCAGTTCGCCGCCTTCAACATGCAGAACATGCTGCGCGGCCGCAACATGGCGGTGCTGGGTGGACAGTGCTCGATCTTCTCGATGAAGGGCCTGCGTGAGGTGATGGTCGCCAACCGGCAGAGCACTCCCTGGGTCAGCGACTCCGAGGTCGAGGACTCCCTGCTCAGCCTGCAGATCAAGTCCGCGGGGTACCTGACCAAGATCTCCGCCCGCGCCCGGGCGAATGTCGGCGGGATGACGACCCTGCGTGCGCTGGACGGCCAGCAGGTCAAGTGGAACTACGGCGCGCTGGACCTGATGTGGCCGGGCCAGCGGGGCGACACCAAGGGCCAGCCCTTCCACCCCAACCTGCGCCTGCGCTGGGCCGAGAACTTCGGCATGCTGACCAACATCTTCACCCGGATCGCCTTCGTGCTGCTGCTGGCCGCCGCGCTGTCCATCCACGCGTTCGTCTTCTCCCCGGTCTGGCTGGTGCCGCCCGTGGTGGCCGTGCTGCTCAATCTGCGGATCGCCTGGTCGATGAAGAACCGCAACTGGCGAGATGTCGTGTTCGCCGGGACCGGTGTCCCCGCCGAGATCTACATGTGGCTGAGGGCCGGTCACTTCCTGCGCGCCTGGGCGAAGTTCCTGTCCCGGGTGCAGACCGACAACTGGGCCGCCCAGGCCAAGGCCGAGCGGGGCTCCGGCAACTCCCACCTGGTGCCGCTGGCGGTGGTGCTGGTGAGCTTCGTGGTGGTGGGCTGGACCTGGTTCCAGCTGCCCACCCTGATCCAGACCTCGATCCTCTGGCTGGGCTGGCCCGTCCTCTACGTCGTCACGATCGCCCAGACCGTGGTGATGATCGGCAAGCTGCTCCGGCGGCAGCGGGGCTTCCTGGTCTGAGGTCAGGCCCCACCGCCGCACCCCGGAGCCTCCGGCGGCGTGGTCGGGGTGGGTCAGCTGGCCTGGCTGACCGTCGACATGTTGAAGTCGGGGACCCGGACGGGCGGCATCACGGTGCGGTTGAAGTAGTCGTTCCACTCCCGGCACAGGGTGATCTCGGCCGCGCCGACCTCGGTGATCCGGCCGAGCAGCTCGACCGGCGACTCGTTCCAGCGGAAGTTGTTCACCGCCCCGACGATCGCCCCGTCCTCGATCAGGTAGACCCCGTCCCGGGTCAGCCCGGTCAGCAGCAGCCGCTCAGGGTCGACGTCGCGGATGTACCACAGGCAGGTCAGCAGCAGCCCCCGCTTGGTGGCGGCGATCATCTCGTCCAGGCTGGCCGTGCCGCCACCGTCCATCACCAGGTTGTCCGGCGGCGGGGTCGGCGCCAGCCCGGTCCGGGCAGCCTGCGCGCGATTGCGGATCAGCTCGGTCAGCACGCCCGCCTCGATCCAGGTCGTGGCCGTCACCGGCGCCCCGAGGTCGAAGGTCCACGACGTCTCGTCCATGCTGAGCACCTCGGAGACGAACGGGGTCGTCTCCAGGCCGGGGTAGCCGGGGTCGGACCGCAGCGTCAGCGGCAGCGGCGACAGGGTCTGCCCGATCCGCGTCCGGCCGTCGCCGGCCGCGAAGACGTTGCGGCCCTCCGCGGCGTCGCGGGCGTTGGCCATCCAGTACAGGTAGATCATCAGGTCGGCGACCGGTCCGGGTGGCAGCAGCACCTCGTACGCGCCGGGCGGCAGCTCGATCTGGACCGCTGCCCAGTCCAGGCGCGTGCTCACCTCGGCGTACGCGGCGGCGATGTCGACGTCGGCGAACGTCCGGGTGGCCCGGCCGACCCAGGCCGACGCGCGGCCGTCAGCGCTCTTGGCGTTCAGCTCGAGCCGGCCCGTCGGCCGCACCCCCCGCCGCCGCAGCCCCGAGCTGGCCCCCAGGTAGGTCGTGGTCACCACGAGCTCGGCGAAGCCGAACAGCAGCCGGCGGTTGGCCGCGGCCTGCCGGAACGCCTCACCCAGCCCGGCCGCGAAGTCGGCGAGCACGTCGATCCCGGTCGTCTCCGGCGCGGCGGACCAGTCGTCGCCGTGCGGGTAGTCCTCGACCAGCGGCGCCGCGTCCTCGGCCGCCCCCCCCGCCCCGGGCCCCCGGGCGGGCGCCCCCCCCCCCCCCGGCCCCACGGGCCGGCCCCCGGGCGGGGGGGGGG
>CAXTVE010000042.1:4715-7857 GCA_964247485.1 uncultured Propionibacteriaceae bacterium | reverse complement strand
CGCGCCGCGTCCGCGGCGGCCCGCCCGGCACGGGCCAGCTTCTCGGCCGCCACCACCACCGCGGCCACCTCGTCCGTCCCGGCGATCTGCTGGCTGACTGTGCCGGCCGCGCGGCCGCCCTCGACCTCCGCGTACGCGGTGACCGTCAGGGTCCGGCCGCGCATCTCGCCGTTGGTGGTCAGCGCGTTGCCCGCCCACCGCAGGTTGGCCTCGGTGCGCTCGTCGACGGTGACCACGCCCGGGAGGGTGGCCAGGCTCAGCGCCTGCTCGACCAGGTCCTGGGCGATCACGCGGCCCCTCCTTCGGCTTGGGTGTTCAGCACGTTGACCCCGCGGAACAGCGCGGCCGGACTGCCGTGGGAGACCGGCGCCACCTGGCCCGGCTGCCCCTTGCCGCAGTTGAAGGCACCACCGAGCAGGTACGTCTGCGGCCCGCCCGCCGCCTCCATCGAGCGCCAGAAGTCGGTGGTGGTCGCCTGGTAGGCCACGTCCTTCAGCTGACCGGCCAGCCGGCCGTGCTCGATGCGGAAGAACCGCTGCCCGGTGAACTGGAAGTTGTAGCGCTGCATGTCGATGGACCACGACTTGTCCCCGACGACGTAGATGCCCCGGTCGACGCCCGAGATCAGCTCGTCGATCCCGGGACCGTCCGCGGCCGGCTGTAGCGAGACGTTGGGCATCCGCTGCATCGGGATGTGGCCGGGTGAGTCGGCGTACGCGCAGCCGTTCGACCGGCCCAGCTCCTTCTCCGCCGCCATCTGCCGGTTGAGCTGGTAGCCGACCAGCGTCCCGCCGCGGACGATCTCGAACTGCTGCCCGGCGACCCCCTCGTCGTCGTACCCGATCGTGGCCAGGCCGTGCTCGACCAGCCGGTCGCCGGTCACGTGCATCGCCGGGCTGCCGTAGTGCAGCGTGCCGAGCCGGTCGAAGGTGGCGAAGGACGTGCCCGCGTACGCCGCCTCGTAGCCGAGCGCGCGGTCCAGCTCGGTGGCGTGGCCGACGGACTCGTGGATGGTCAGGAACAGGTTCGAGGGGTGGATGACCAGGTCGTAGTGCCCGGCCTCGACCGACGGTGCGGCGACCTGCTCGGCCAACAGCCCGCCCATCTCGGCGACCTCGGCGTCGAAGTCCCAGCCGGTCCCGGTGAGGTACTCCCAGCCGCGGCCGGCGGGCGGCGCGATCGTCCGCATCGTGGCGAAGCCGTGGTCGCCGACGTTGACCGCGGTCAGCTGGGCCTGGATGCGCATCCGCTGCTGGGTGGTGGTGGTGCCGGCGAGGTTGGCGAAGTACTTGTTCTCCGCGACATAGCCGAGGTGGGCGGTGGCGTGGCTGACCCCGGGGCCCGCCAGCAGCGCCTCGTTCAGCGCCAGCATGCGACCGACCTGCTCCTGCTCGTCGACGGCGAACGGGTCGACCTCGTACGCGGACACCCAGGTCGCGTCGGGGTAGACCTCCTCGTCGGCCAGCACGACCGAGGCCGGGGTCAGTGGCCGGGACACCTTCGCCGTCGCCACCGCCCGCTCCACCAGCCGGACGGCCGTCTCGGGGGTCAGCGCGATGTCGGCGGCGAACCCCCAGACGCCGTCGTGCACGACCCGGACCGAGAGCCCGAGCACCTGCCGGTCGGCGGTCGTCTCCAGCGTGTGGTCCCGGAAGCTGCGGTACGCCTCCCGCAGCCGCTCCACCCGCACCTCCGCGTGGCCGCAGCCCAGGTCCTGAGCCCGGGTCAAGGCGGCGTCGCGGAGCTCGGCCAGGGGAAGGGCGAGGAAGCTTGGGTCCAGATCGGGCACGGCGGTCAGCCTAGGGGGCGTCCTGCCCGCCCGCCACCGGAATCGCCCGACGCCCGGCCCGCCCAGTCCGCCGGGGCTACACCTGCGGCTGGGCCCGGCGGGGCTGGTAGAGACGCGACTGCTCGATGGCGTCGGACCGCGGGGCGAAGCGCGACCGGAGGGTGGCCGAGAGCGCCTGGATCCGCAGCGCAGCCGCCTTCGTCCAGAAGCTCGGGTGCCAGGCCACCGGAGCATCGTGCTTGAGCCAGTAGCGGTACGCCCCGTCGTGGTAGTCGCGTGCGGTGGCAAGCTCGGCGGCGCGGTCGTCGACCGGCCGGTCGTCGTGCAGGACGGTGGCCGTCGGCACGCACCACACCGTGTAGCCGGCGGCCCGGATCCGGCGGCACCAGTCGACGTCGGCCCACAGGCTGAAGTAGTCCTCGTCGAAGCCGGCGGTGGCGGCATGTACCACGCGCGGCACCAGGACGGCCGTCCCGGGCACCCAGCTGACCTCGTAGCCCCGCCGGTCGCCCTTCTCGGCCGAGGGATGGGGGCGCCCGTCGAGGGTCCGCAGCCGCGGCGCCACCGCCCCCGCGCTCGGGTGCCGGTCGGCGAACTCGACCAGCGTCCGCAGCGAGCCGGGGTTGACGACGGTGTTCGGGTCCAGGACGAGGATGTAGCGGCCGGTGCCGCGGGCCATGCCGGCGTTGGCGCCCGTCGCGGTGCCCGTGTCCTCGCCCATGGCGAGAACGCGGATGCCGTCCTGCCGCGCGGCGACCGCCTCGAGCGTCTCCGCCGTGCAGCCGTTGTCGACCACGGTGACGCTGAGCACGGCGCCGTCGGCGCCGGCGGGGAGGCTGTCGAGGCAGGACAGGAGGCTGTCCCGGGCCCGGCTCACGATCACCACGTCCACGTCGATCATCGCCCGCCGCGCCACCGTGGGCGCGGACCCGCTCAGCCGGCCCGGTCGCCACTGGTCGTCCGGCAGGCGATCGAGCCCGCCCCGCTTCAGGTCGAGCGGGTACGGCGTGAGCCGGGCGAGAGGCCGGACTGCGGGGAGTGGGGCGGTCTGGACGATGATGCACCTCCGGGGTGACGTGTCAAGCTCGCAAATCCCCCGGGTGCGCCGACCGGCGCGTCTCCGATCGTATGGAGAGTTCAAGACCAACATCTCGGCCGAGGGTAATCCGTGACTCAGATCACAGGTCGGCATCGCAGATGCTCCGGTCGCCGTGGCGCAGCGACCGCCGGGCTACGCTGTCACCACTGGCCTGTCGTTCGTCGAGAGGTGCTCGGGGTCGGACGTCGGCAACGTCCGGAGCGGACATCGACGCAGGAGACACCGAGCCATGGCCGACCCCGAGCACCTCTCGA
>CAXTVE010000042.1:0-4705 GCA_964247485.1 uncultured Propionibacteriaceae bacterium | reverse complement strand
GTCCGCCCACCCGCGCCGCCTTCCCGGACAGCCCGGGTCCAGCGCCGGCGGCGCCCCGTCGCCGGCTGCGCCGCCGCCGGTGGTGGCCTCTCGTGCTGATCGCGGTCACCGTCGTCCTCGTCGGAGCCCTCAGCGCCGGGTTCCTCTACGCCGCCTCCGTCGACCGGTCCGTCAACGCCAACCTGCAGCGGGAGCGGGCGCTGCCGATGGAGACACCGGCCGCCCCCGGGGCCAAGCCGCGGCCGAAGAAGCCGGCGCCCACCAGCCCGGCCGCCGAGGCGATGAACTACGTGCTGATCGGCTCCGACGTGGAGAACGGCGGCGTCAGCCGCAGCGACGCGCTGATGGTGCTGCACCTGGCCGCCGACCGGCGGAGCGCGTACCTGATCTCCTTCCCCCGGGACTTGTGGGTGCCGATCCCCGGGTACGGGCGCAACAAGATCAACGCCGCCTATGCGTTCGGTGGGGCCGAGCTGACCGTCCGGACCCTGGAGGGGCTGCTGGACGTCCGAATGGACCACGTCGCCCAGGTGGACCTGGACGGGTTCATCGGCCTGACCACGGAGCTGGGCGGGGTCCGGGTCTACAACAAGCACTACTCGGCCTCGTACGGTCACACCTTCCCCGTCGGCTGGATCACGATCAGCGGCTATGCGGCCGAGACCTACGTCCGGGAGCGCAAGCAGCTCCCGCGGGGTGATCTGGACCGGGCCGAGCGGCACCGGGCCGTCGTCTCGGCCATCCTGGCCAAGGGGTTGAGTGGCGACACCGTCAAGAACCCGCGCCGGTTCCTCGCCTTCACCTCGGGGGTGGCCAAGCACGTGACGGTCGACGAGGGCCTGACCCCGAAGGAGCTCCGCAGCACGGCGCTGTCGTTGCGGCTGATGCCGTCGGACATCGCCTCGGTCCAGGCCCCGGTCGCCCGCTTCGGCCGGTCGGCGAGCGGTCAGAGCATCGACATCGTCGACCAGCCGCAGCTGAAGAAGATGGCGGAGGCACTGCGGACGGACTCGATGGCCGAGTACGTCGCGGACTATCCCGAGTGACCCGGGCGCGTCAGGGACAATGAGCCCATGACGCGCCGCGCACTGATCACGGGGGTGACCGGGCAGGACGGCATGTACCTGGCCGAGCTGCTGCTGGCCAAGGGGTACGCGGTGTTCGGCCTGATCCGCGGGCAGAACAATCCGAAGGCCGCCACCCTCGCCGAGGTGGTCCCCGACCTCGTCCAGCTGACCGGGGACCTGATGGATCTGGCCAGCCTGCAGCGGGCGCTGGCGGTGGCGCAGCCGGACGAGGTCTACAACCTCGGGGCGATCTCCTACGTCGCCTACTCCTGGCAGAACCCCCACCTGACGACCGACGTGACCGGCCACGGTGTGCTGAACCTGCTCGACGCCACCCGGGCGTACGCCGGCGGGGACCCGGCGTCGGTGCGGTTCTACCAGGCCTCGAGCTCGGAGATGTTCGGCGCGGCGCGGGAGGTCCCACAGCGTGAGACCACCCTGCTGTGGCCCCGCTCGCCGTACGGGGTGGCCAAGGTGTTCGGCCACTACATCACGATCAACTACCGCGAGTCCTACGGCATGCACGCCTCCAGCGGCATCCTGTTCAACCACGAGTCCCCGCGCCGGGGCGCGGAGTTCGTCACCCGCAAGATCAGCCGGGCGGTGGCCCGGATCTCGCTCGGGCTGCAGGACTCGGTCACGCTGGGCAACCTGGCGGCCCGGCGGGACTGGGGTTTCGCCGGGGACTACGTCGAGGCCATGTGGCGGATGCTGCAGCAGGACACGCCCGACGACTACGTGGTGGCGACCGGGCAGACCCACGCGATCACCGACTTCCTGGACGTCGCCTTCGCCCACGTCGGGGTCGACGACTGGACACCCCACGTGCGGCAGGACCCGGACCTGTTCCGCCCGGCGGAGGTCGATCTGCTGATCGGCGACGCGAGCAAGGCGCGCTCGCGGCTGGGCTGGGCGCCGCGGGTCGAGTTCCCCGAGCTCGTGGCGATGATGGTCGAGGCGGACCTCAAGGAGCAGTGGGCCCTGCAGCACGGCGGGCGCTAGACCACCATGGCGACCACGCTGGTCACCGGGGTGACCGGGCAGGACGGGAGCTATCTGGCGGAACGGCTGCTGACCGCCGGCGACCGGGTGCACGGGCTCGTCCGCGCTGGCGATCCGGCGCCGCTGGTGCCCGGGGTGGTCCGGGAGGTCGGGGACCTGGCCGACGGTCCCGGGCTGGCCGCGCTCGTCGCCCGGCTGCGGCCCGACGTGGTCGTCAACCTGGGTGGGCTGACCTCGGTGGCGCAGTCCTGGACGGACCCGGTCCGGACCGCCCGGGTGACCGGGGCGGCGGTGGCCGACCTGTTGGAGGCGGTCTGGCGGCTGCACGCCGCCGGGCACCCGGTGCGCTTCCTGCAGGCCGGCAGCGCCGAGGCGTTCGGGGAGGCGGCCGAGGTGCCGCAGTCGGAGGACACGCCGCTGCGCCCGGTCTCGCCGTACGGGGCGGCCAAGGCGTACGCGACCCAGCTGACGGCGGTCTACCGCGGCCGGGGCCGGCCCGCCCCCCCCCGGATACGGTAAGGGCCCCCCGCGCCCCCCCCCCCCCCCCGCGTCGTGGCCCGCAAGATCACCGCGGGCGTCGCGGCCATCGCCCGCGGGCGGGCCGACACCCTGGTGCTGGGCAACCTCGACGCGACCCGGGAGTGGGGCTGGGCGCCGGACGTGGTGGACGCGGTCGTCCGGGTGCTGGCGGGCGGCCGGCCCGACGACTACGTGGTCGCGACCGGCGAGGCCCACTCGGTGCGGGACTTCGCAGCCGCCGCCTTTGCGGCCGCCGGTCTGGGTGATGGCTCGGAGTACCTGCGCAGCGACCCCGCGCTGACCCGGCCGGCCGACCGGGCGCTCCAGGTCGGCGACGCCACCCGGATCCGCGAACGACTGGGCTGGGCGCCGACCCGCGGCTTCGCGGACGTGGTCACGGCCATGGTCACCGCCGACCTGGCTCGGCTCGACCGGTCTCCCGAGGCAGTGGGGTCACTAGGCTGAGGGCCGTGCCCGTCGCCGTCCGTGTCATCCCGTGCCTGGACGTGCACGCCGGCCGGGTGGTCAAGGGCGTCAACTTCGTCGACCTGCGCGACGCCGGCGACCCGGTCGAGCTGGCAGCGGCCTATGACGCGGCGGGTGCCGACGAGCTCACCTTCCTCGACGTCACCGCCTCCTCCGACGACCGCGGCACGATGCTCGACGTGGTGCGCCGTACGGCAGAATCGGTCTTCATTCCCCTGACCGTCGGCGGTGGCGTCCGCACCGTCGAGAACGTCGACGTCCTGCTGCGCGCCGGCGCCGACAAGGTGGGCGTCAACACGGCGGCGATCCACCGCCCGGAACTGATCGCAGAGATCGCCGAGCGGTTCGGCAATCAGGTGCTGGTGTTGTCGCTCGACGTACGCCGGGCACCCGCCGCCGAGCCCGGCCTGCCCGCGCCGCCGAGCGGCTGGGAGGTCACCACCCACGGCGGCCGCAAGAGCGCCGGCCTGGACGCGATCGAGTGGGCCCGCCGGGTGGCGGAGCTGGGCGCCGGCGAGATCCTGCTCAACTCGATGGACGCGGACGGCACCAAGGCAGGTTTCGACCTGGAGCTGATCGCCGCGGTCCGCGCGGTCGTCGACATCCCGGTCATCGCAAGCGGCGGCGCGGGCACGGTGGAACACTTCCCACCGGCGGTCGAGGCAGGCGCGGACGCGGTGCTGGCGGCAAGCGTGTTCCACTTCGGAGACTTGACGATCGGCCAGGTCAAGGACGGCCTGCGGGCGGCTGGTAACCCGGTCCGCTGAGCCGGGCCTGTGGATGGGCGCGCGAAAGTGTCGTACCCGGGTGGGATGGTGACCGCCCACCCAACGAGGGTGGGCACCAGTGGTTGGCAGCTAGGTCCGCGCATGTGGATGGGCGCGCGGAAGTGTCGTACCCGGGTGGGATGGTGACGCCCACCCAACGAGGGTGGGCACCGGTGGTTGGTGGCTGGGTCGGTGCCTGTGGATCGGGCGCGTGGAAATGTCGTACCCGCGTGGCATCGTGACGCCCACCCGACGAGGGCGGGGTGCGCGCTCGGGTCAGCGGCCGTCGGCCAGGCGCATGCTGTATTCGCGGACCGCGGCGTTGTAGGTGCGGTCGTCGAGGGTCCAGTCGTGGTCGCCCGGTGCGCTAGATCGGTTCAGCTGGGTTTGCAAGGTCACGACTGCTGACGACAGGCCGCTGAATGGGCGCGTGCGCCAGAGCTGTTCGCCCGCGGGGGCCACCTCGACCAGGTCGTCGTCGACGGTGATCAGGCCGGCGCCGACCAGGCGGTTGATCGAGGCCTCGAGTTCGGCGCGGCTCGGGACGCTGTGGTGCAGGAAGTCGGCCGCCGCCAGGACATCGGCCAATGTGGCGCCGGTCACGGGCAGGGCGGCGTGCAGCGCCCGATCGCGTTCGAGGCGCTCGGCGATGACTGCGGATACGAAGATCCACGCATCGTTCCAGTGCCAGCCGGCTGTTCCTGCCCCCATGCTCGCCACTATGCCTGAGCGGTGGGCGACCGGAAAAGCGAATGTGTCGGGATGATCACCGAGCTGTGTCCGTTCGCACTGACGGATCGGACAATTCGCCCGGTCCACCTCGGACGGACGGCGCGGAAGGGTGGGCGGCGGGCGCGTTGGGTC